>JBGPAN010000480.1:0-3714 GCA_041480785.1 Bacteroidota bacterium
GTATCGTGCTCGCTTCGCCATCTCGATACAATCGAGAGTCTCCGTGAGCGTACCAATCTGATTAAGCTTGATCAGGATCGAGTTGGCGACTCCCATGTCGATACCTTTTGAGAGGTACTCGACATTTGTTACGAACACATCGTCACCAATCAACTGCACCTTCTTGCCCACTGCGTCTGTCAAAATCTTCCATCCCTCCCAATCACCTTCGGCCATGCCGTCTTCAAGCGAGGCAATGGGATACTGCTTTGTCCAGCCTTCCCAGTATTTCGCCATCTGCTCCGGAGTTTTTTCGGATTTGTCGGACTTCGAGAAGATGTATTTCTTCTTGTCGGTGTCAAAGAATTCGCTCGCTGCGGGATCGAGAGCAATGTACACCTGCTCACCCGGTTTGTAGTTCGCTTTCGCGATGGCGTCCAGGATGACCTCGAGAGCTTCTTCGTTCGATTTAAGGTTGGGTGCAAATCCCCCTTCGTCACCAACGGCCGTATTGTATCCCTTTTTCTTCAGGACCGATTTCAAGGAGTGGAAGATCTCGGCTCCCATCCGTAGCGCTTCTGCGAACGACGGCGCGTCGATGGGCATGATCATGAATTCCTGGAAGTCGACGTTGTTATCCGCGTGGCTGCCGCCGTTCAGAATGTTCATCATCGGCACCGGAAGAATCTTCGCGTTCGTGCCCCCAATGTATCGATACAACGGCATACCGAGCGTCAGCGCAGCCGCCTTTGCCGTCGCCAGAGAAACGCCAAGGATGGCGTTAGCACCGAGTCTCCCCTTGTTCGGGGTTCCGTCGAGCTGAATCATCATCTTGTCGATGCCGACCTGATCCGTCGCCTCAAATCCGACTACTTCCTCGGAGAGAACATTATTCACGTTTTCGACAGCTTTCAGCACACCTTTGCCATTGTACCGGGTTTTGTCACCGTCACGCAGTTCGACGGCTTCGTTTTCACCCGTGGAAGCGCCGCTCGGGACTGCCGCACGGCCGATTGTTCCGTCTTCAAGAGTTACCTCAACTTCGAGAGTGGGGTTGCCCCGCGAGTCGAGGATCTCGCGCGCCCAAACATCAGTGATTGTCGTATGCATGGTTACCTCCAGGAATATTTGTCGGAAAAGCGGGTTCGGTGTGAAGAACATCAACAGAATTGCAGAGCAATTAAGCCAAAATTCGCGGGAAAATCAATTCGGTCGATGACCAAATTCATCCATCCAGTCGCAGAACCTGAGCTTTTCCTCAATCTCGATTGATTGTGTCTCGCGATAGACGTGGTTCAGTGACTGCCAGTAGTACATTTTCGATTTTTGATAATGACCAAGCGCCATAGCGACCTGAGCGAGACGTCGTTGTCTGGCAAGCTCCAAAATTGGGGAGTCGAAAGCACGCACATCGTCGAGCAGTTGAAGCGCATCATCATATCGCTCCTTGGACACTTTCTCCCGAGCGAGGAGATACTTCGGAATCGGCTCTCCCGGAAAAGTCTGCATGAGGTTTTCAATGGAGGACATTCGGGCTGAATCTACCACCGTCGAAAGGAACAAGGGTTTGAGCGCGCGTGCAAGATCTGGTTTGAGCGCGATCTCCTGTCGCAGTGTTATCGACTCGTCCCATGACAATGAGAGGTGTGCACGGAGCAGCTCACCATACACCCTCATTGCACTGTCGAGCGAGTCTGCTCCCCAAAGTGCATCTCCGAGAAGAGAATTCAACGTGAGAAACGAGGACGATGCCGTTGAATCTCGGAGCCTGGACTGCGCAAAGGCAATCGCGTCGGAATATTTGCCGAGCCGAATGAGAGCAGTCGTCTTCTGATAGACAGCTTCAGTGCTCACCGTCTTGCCTAGCGACTTCTCTGCTGACATCAACGCATCTGTAAACCGACGATCCGCCAACATCGTGCGCGTTTCTGCATTCATGTTAGCGATTACACGCGCACACTCCTTTCCGAAGATCGATTGCCGTTTGAAAAGGTAGTTCGCCTTCTCGACGTCGCCAGTACTGAATCGGAAACGATCGAGCGACCGCCGCCATTCCTGGAGAAGGAATGGCAGTGGTTTCCCGTAGAGAATCGAAAACTCGCCTGTCCTGTAGAGGAGCTTGAATCGGCGCATACCGTACCGGTCAATCAGATAGCGGCAGAACGATCCTGCGAGCGTGTAGCTGACGCCGGCGGGAGCTTTCATGAATCCGGAAAGAGAGAAGAGACTCTGCATGTCCGCCGCCGCGCCCGTAGCAAACACCATCGCCGCAAGCCGGTGCACCGGCTCCTCGTATTCCACGCGTTCAACCGCCGTCGCGAGCCCCTCGATCAATCCAGAATTGACGCCTATCCGCAGAAGAGGAAATCCAAAATCGGCAGCCATCACATGAACGAGTTCGTGCCGGAGCGACACATCGATGTCGCCGGCATTGATATGCAACTGCCACAACCATGGCTTCGCGATGTCAGTGTTGGCAGCACCGATAAGCCTCCCTTTCTGCGCGGAAGTTGCATAGATGTATGATTGGATCTTTTTCCCGGGTTGGATCCATAATGCTCTCGCCACTTGGGCGTAGTAAAATTCATGCAACTGAACGACTTGTTCCAATCTCGCTCCCTTGAAGAGTGTATCCGGGTAGAACACAATGAAATGCTCCGTCTCCGCCCTTCCCCCAAGCGACTGCTGGATCGACGACTCTGACGAAGACAGACCGATCCGGTCACTGAAGAAAAAGAGCAACGCGACAGCCGCCGCGAGTGTCACCATCATTATGCGCCCCGACAACGAAGTCGATCGAAACAACTGGAGGCCATTGTTGTTTCGCCACCGTTCGAGAGACGCGGCTGCCAGAAGAAGCAAAAGACCCAACGCGAATGTACCAGCCCGGTAGACCAGCAACCGTCCGGTGACATCAAGCGTTTCATCGTAGGTCAGGCCCGGAAAGAATCCGAGGATCGGATTGAAGGCGAAGATCTGCGGCCCCGTAAGTCCGACATAAGGAACCTGAGCAAGCACTGCGATCCACGTGAACACAAAACTCGTCTTCTTCCAGCGTGGAAAAACGACTACACAGAAGAGCGAGAGGGCGTGGGCGAACACCACACCGAGAACCGTCACGAGAAAAAACAGGATGATACCCTGTGGGAACGAACAGTTCTTGACGAAGAGTGCGTTGACCGCAATGACGATGAGGGGAATGATGAGGGCGAGTAGTACGGTCATGAGCGATCGAGTGACAAATGCCGCGAATCTCTCGTTCGACTGTGCTCCCCGTTTGTTCCACAACGAAATTGTCAACAACCCAGCGATGAGGCTCCACAACAAAACGATGACTGCAGAAAATTCATATCCGAGGTAGTTGAAAAGAGGGATTTGGGTGAGGACAAGTGAAACGATCAACACCACGACGAGTGCAAAGACATGGGACCGATAGGATAGGAACTCTTTGATCATCGCCATGCGATAGAAAGGCTATGAAGTGTTTTGCGTCCGCCCCTCCGTCAGGAGCGAAGAGGAAACTGAATGTCGTTTACGGAAGGATTTGTGCCGTTTCCAAAAAGTAACATTGTGTTTTGATGTCGCTACTACAAATGGAAGCGAGCACGAGCAGGGTGCTGAAAAACAAATCCTCCGTCACGTTGAGCGTAGTCGAAACGTCTCAATTGATGCAAATAGCAGGGTTCGACTCCGCTCACCCTGACGAATTCACTTGCTTGTGTGCCTTTTTTCCCA
>JBGPAN010000481.1:0-3712 GCA_041480785.1 Bacteroidota bacterium
GTGCGCACTCGTCGAGCACCATCATAATATCCGAGCCGAGTTGCCGTTGAATCTGAACGACTGATTCCGGAGTAAACACATGTGTCGACCCGTCGAGATGAGACTTGAACGTTACACCCGCCTCGTCGATGTCTCGCAGATCATTGAGACTGAAAAGCTGATAGCCTCCGCTATCAGTAAGAATCGGCCTGGTCCAATTGATGAACCTGTGAAGCCCTCCTCCAGCCTGAATGAGATCGGCGCCCGGTCTGAGATACAGGTGGTACGTGTTTCCCAGAATGATTTGTGCCCCAATCTCCACGAGTTCGCGCTGCTCTATCGCTTTGACGCTTCCCTGTGTGCCGACAGGCATGAAGGCCGGAGTTTCGATCGACCCATGATCGGTTTCGACGACACCCGCGCGCGCTCTTCCATCCGATGTTACAAGTGTGAACTTCAAATGAGTCCAGGATTCTGAACGAACGTGCCCGACGACCTCACGAGAAGACGAGACGAAAAACAAGTACTTGCCACAAGGGCACTAAGGCACAACGAAAAAGAGGAGAACAAAAGGTCTTCAGACACTTTGGTGTCCCTGCCTGCGTGCCCGCCTGCGCGCCGCTTTCGGCGGGCAGGCCGAAGCACTTCCGCTTACGCTGGGCTTCAGCGGACAGGTCGGCAGGCAGGTTCGTGACTTTATGGCGACACTTTTCGACCGGCCCTCTAGAACAAAAAACCGCCGGCTTCAAGATCTCGCGGCGGATTCAACAATTCTCCTGTCAATATACTCAGAAATGAACCGGTTGTCAACCCTCCGGTTCCGCCCTGCCTCCGTTTTTCCTTCGCGACACCATCGGAGCGATCGCAGTGTAAAGCAATGCACCCCCTGCACCAGCGAGCAAATCGTACACATTCGATGATCGACCGGGAAGAAAGTCCTGGTGAAATTCATCGAGGATCCCATAGACGCAGCTGAAAACAAACGCTCCGAGGAACGAGCTCTGCTTGAGTTGAGGAAACGCCTCCTGCCGGTAGAACGCTCTTCGCACAAGCCAGCACAAGATGAAATAGACGCCAGCGTGCACAATCTTATCGCTGCCCGGAGGGATTTTGATGTTAAAGAAGAGATCCGGAAAGTAGGCGAAAACGAAGGTGGCAAGAATCCACAAAAGTGGAGGCAATTGATATTTCAGGACATTTCTCAAACGCTCTCAACTTTCTTCATCGCGGCCGGGAGTTGGTCGATCAGATCTTGTGCAATAATGCTGCGTTCTCCGAAAATGTCGCGCGCAACATCGCCCGCCAGTCCATGGAGAAACACTCCTGCAAAAGCAGCGGAGTTCTGTGGCACACCCTGAGCCCAAAGAGCTGCGATGATGCCAGCAAGAACATCTCCTGAGCCAACAGTCGCCATGCCGGGATTTCCGGTGGAATTCAAATACACGGATCCATCCGGTATCCCTGTCGCCGTGGGTCCTCCCTTGAGAACAATTGTCGCCTTGCCTTGTGAGCTTCCCGTCCGCGCCATTTCAATCCTGTTTGCCTCGATTTCCTTAGCGGGGACGCCTGTGATTCGAGAATACTCCCCGGCGTGCGGGGTAAGGATAAACTTGCCTTTGAGTTTGCGCAGTTCTGCTAACCCGATGTCTGCCACAGCGCGAAGCGCATCAGCATCTACCACCATTTTCCCCCGATGCTTCCGGAGGATTGCCGCAATGACCTCCTGCGTCTCCGCGTTCGTTGAAAGTCCGGGTCCGAGAACAGCGACATCAGCCCACTTGAGTTTCTCTTCAATCTCACCGAGAGCATTTAGCGCAATCGTTCCCTCCTTTGTCGAGGGGAGAGGCTTCACAATGGCCTCGGCCAGGCGACGCGCAACAACTGTATACACTGCCTCGGGGATTCCGAGCATGACTGCGCCGGCACCCGCTCTGAGCGCGGCCATTGCACAGAGATATGCGGCCCCCGTATATCCTTTTGCTCCCGCAAGAACGAACACCTTCCCAACAGAATACTTATTTGCCGTCGACGGCCGTTGAGGTAAAACGCGATGCACGTCCTCTTGTTCAACCAGAAAAGTCTTCAGCGACTTCGATCGGCTGACAGTTTTGGAGATCCCGATATCGATCGTCTTGAGTGTCCCCACGTGGTCTTGTCCCTGATTGCAGAGCAATCCGGTCTTGACCAGGCCAAAGGTTGCAGTCCAGCTAGCCTTGACAGCCGTGTTGACGACAATACCGCTCGTGCCATCTACCCCCGACGGAATGTCAACAGAAAGAACAGGCACCCGTTGGCTGTTGATCCAGTGGATCGCGCTCAGAGAAGGTTCACGCACCTCACCACTGAACCCGGTACCGAAGATCGCATCGATGATGAGGTCTTGCTTGTGAAGAGTCTTGAGGAGTAAGTGGGAGAATGGCTTGATGGACAAAGTGCCGGTTTCGGACTTTTTGAGCCGAGCAAGGAAATCGTAGTTCGATCGGGCGTCTCCCCGCAGTGTGCGGGCCGATGAAAGCATGAGGACGGTGACATTCGCCCCAGCAATCAGGAGATGCCTTGCGGCGACAAATCCATCTCCACCATTATTCCCCTTGCCGCAGAAGATGAGAACGCGTTTGCCTTCGGGAGGCCCACATTCCCGCACAGCAGTCTCTGCCACTCCACGACCAGCATTCTCCATCAGCATCAGGCTCGGAACGCCGTGCTTGTGGATGGTGGCCTCATCACACCACCGCATTTCCTTGGCCGAGACAATCGTGCGCATAAGATGTATGTTAGATCTTGAAGAAGCTCCGCGTAATATCGACGATCAGCGACGGGTACAAACCCAATACGACAATGAGCACCGCAGCAACTGCGAGAGCAATCATCGATGCAAGGGGCACAGGATGGTCCAGATCTGCATCGCCTTCACGGAAGTACATCAAAACAACGAGCCGCAAATAGTAGTAGACGGAGACAAGGCTTGTCAGGACACCAAGAATCGCCAGCCAGGTCATGTTCGCTTTGACTGCGGCGAGAAAGACATAGTATTTTCCGAAGAACCCGGCAAAGGGTGGGATTCCCGCGAGAGAGAACATGAACATCGACATCAGTACCGCCAACGCAGGTCTCCGGGCGCTGAGTCCCGCATAGTCTTCGAAGTTCAGTTTCTTGTCGTCTTTCCGTTCCATTATCGAGACGATGCCGAAAGCTCCAACGTTGACAAACGTATAAGCAAGAAGGTAGAACAGTATGCCCGTTTCCCCTTCCACATTGGCGGCAGCGATGCCGCTGAGCATATAGCCGGCATGTGCGATGCTGGAGTACGCCAGCATCCGTTTGACGTTGTTTTGGGCAACGGCAGTGATGTTGCCGACAATCATCGACGCAGCGGCAATCACCGCAATCACCTGACTCAACGATGATCCGGCGATGTCGAAGACACGCACGAAGACAAGGAGAAAAGTAGCAAACGCAGCCGCTTTCGCCCCGGTAGACATAAAGCCACTGACGGTTGTCGGTGCGCCTTCGTAAACATCCGGTGCCCACATGTGGAACGGAACAGCCGCGATCTTGAAAGAGAACGCGACGACGAGCATGCCGCACCCTACCAGAAAGATCGGGTTGTGCGACAGCTGCGGAAAAACGTTGCTGATTGCCGCAAGATCCGTGGTGCCTGATGTCCCATAGATGAGAGCAATACCATACAGCAGAAAACCGGTCGCAAACGCCCCGAGCAGGAAGTACTTCA
>JBGPAN010000482.1:0-3708 GCA_041480785.1 Bacteroidota bacterium
CAGTATTCCTGCACCGTCGCATCTTTCTCGTTTTTCTTTTCTCTATTGCTCTCCCAGGAGTGTACATAGGCTACGTTGGCCTGCGCTCTCTTGTTCAGGAACAAGAATTGCAGCGCGGCGTTCTCGTGCAAAGCCTGGAGCGGACCTTAGAATTCGAAATCGACAAGCTTGAACGAAAGCTGGAACAAACGGAAGAGGACGTTACAAGAAGTCTCGTTGCTTCCAAGTCCCCACTCCATCTACAGGCTCTTGCCGACTTCGCTGCATCCCATACGTGGATCGAAGAAATCTTCGTATTTGACTCACTATTAGATCTTCGCAGTCCTCCCCCGTTTGCCTCTCAACGGCTTCCAGGGTGGACTCCACCTGTCAGGGAAACAACCATCCGGGATAGGGCAGATTCGGCCGCACGGTTTGAACTACAAGGGGACTACATTGCTGCGTTTTCTTCCTACCAACAGCTTCTGCTCGAAGATCTATCGCTTAAGAGCAAGATCGTGTTGAACACCTATCTTGCCCGCGCTGCAGCGGCGACTCGAAATCTTGAGGTTGCTCGAAGAGCTTACACTGCGATCATCCAGGCGGACTCGACATTCACCACTACTCAACCAATACCATACGCGGCGTTCGCCTGGCTTGAAATCGTCGAAGACCTGACAAGGCAGAAAAAGACAAATGAAGCTCTGCAGAAGTCACTCCAATTCTATCAGCGTCTGCTCGATTTCTATTTTCATCTTTCGTCGGACCAGCACCACTATTTTCTCCAAAAGATTCATTCTGACATTTCCTCGCTCACAGCGTCTACGATGCTCGCCGACGACGTCAGGGAGGCTCTCAGTGCTCTTGAAGAAAGAGAGCGCTTGTTGACAAGCGTATTTTCCCGAGCAGGAAAGATCCAGTCATGGCTTCAGACTCAGCAAACAATGCTCTACGCCGAAGATTCCCTGAGCAGGAACCACCATCATTCCTTGATCATTGAGGGGGAATTCACTCCAGTGTCAGTGGTCTTCATCAACAACCTTGCGAGTGCGGAACGATGCGTGGTTTTTGTCGTTCGACCGGAAGAACTTGAAAACAAGTTCCTTCTGCCTGCACTACAGTCGGGCGAGTGGGCCAAGGGTTTCATCATTGCTGTGCGAAGAGATTCTTTAAGCGTGGTCAGCCAACAGGAGTTGATCAGCTCAAAAATGCACAAGACGGCCGTTTTGTTCCCTTCTTGGGAAATTACCGTTTCTTCCCAAAAAGCAGCGACGGTCGAAATCCTTGGCATGCGTGCTCCTCTTGTATCGATCGGGTTCGCGTTCCTGGTCATAGGCATCTTTGCGCTGGGAATTTTCATCATCTATCGTGATATTCGCCGCGAAGAAGAGCTCTCAAAAATGAAATCTGAGTTCATTTCAAACGTCTCCCATGAACTGAAAACACCGATTGCTGCCATTCGGATGCTTGCCGACAACTTGCGCGAAGGCCGGATTGAGAATGAGACCAGACGGATGGAGTACTACCAATTGATTTCCAAAGAAGGCGCTCGTTTGAGTCATCTTATCGAGAATATCCTGGACTTCTCGCGCATTGAAGAAAGGAGAAAAGCATTTCGACTGGAGAGACATGATCTATCGCAAATCGTGAGCGATACGGTCTGCCAGTTCAAATCACTGGTGGAGGAAAGGGCTCAGACAATCAGTATCGATGTCACAGAGTCTCTTCCAGAAGTTCTGGTTGATCCGGATGCCATAGCCCTCGCAGTGTTCAACCTCCTGGATAACGCTGTGAAGTACTCGGAACGAGACACTCCGATTTGTGTAGGAGTACGCCGAAACGACAACTCTCTCTGCATTGAAGTCGAAGATCACGGCGTGGGAATCTCAAAGATGGAGCAGGAGAAGATCTTCGAGAAGTTCTATCGGATTCATGATAATGAAGGGAAGAAAATCCCTGGAAGTGGAATCGGCCTGACTCTTGTCAGGGAAATTGCCCAGGCCCACAACGCCCAGGTGAATGTGCATAGCCAGTTGGGAGTGGGGAGTACATTCCAAATAATGCTGCCCATAGGTGGATAAAGTATGCCGACTATCCTTTTGGTTGAAGATGAGTACCCGATGCGAGTTGCTCTCGAGGATGCTTTCAGACACTACGGCTATGAAGTCGTAAGCGCGCCGGATGGAGAAGCGGGATTGAAATCGGTCGAAGAAAAGAAGCCGGATTTGGTTATTCTGGACGTCATGCTTCCGCATATGGATGGCTTCGAAGTGTGTAAGCAATTGCGTCAACAGGGATTCATGAGGCCGATCCTGATGCTCACCGCCCGAAGCCAGGAGGTCGACAAGGTCATCGGGCTGGAACTTGGCGCTGACGACTATGTAACAAAACCATTCGGTGATCGGGAATTGCTCGCTCGGGTGAAGGCGCTCTTGCGACGGGCCTCCCGTGAACCGTCGGATCTTGGGAACTATCGCTTTGGCCCTGTGGATATTGACTTCAAGCATTATACAGCAGAGAAGAACGGTCGTTTGCTCCGCCTTACTTCGACTGAATTCTCGCTCCTTCATCTTCTGATATCGCAGAAGGGAAAGGTGCTCACACGAGAGGAGTTGCTCAACAAGGTTTGGGGCTACGAATTTTTCCCACAATCCCGCACGGTGGACAACCACATCCTGCGACTCCGCCAGAAGCTGGAAGGCGATGCAAATCACCCCAGGCATATTCTCACTGTTCACGGTCTTGGGTACAAGTTTGTAGAATAGGAGTTCGGGCTCCGTCGGCAATATTGTGGAATCAATGAATTAAACGAACTAACACGAATGAAGCTTTGAAGGGGACTTTGTGCGGAGAGTCCCCTCTCGTGTGTAAGCAGGTGCGATGAGAGAGGGGACCACAGGGGTGTGTGCTTCTCAATGAGGAGAACTTGATGTGAAGCATCATTGTGAAGGTGTTCTGAGGACCATTGAAGATTGGATAAAAACTCGCGAGAAGAAAAACACACACCCCTCCGCCACAAAGACGGCGGACAGGTAAATCCCCTCTCGCTTCGGCACTGTCCTCCGCTGTAGAGGGGACTGGTGGATCAAATCTATAAAAAGTTGGTAGAGCCGGAGTTGGTTACATCTTGTTACAATCCTTGACGTCAAGAGGACATATGCGATACGTCTCCTTCTTACCTTGTCACCAAAAAGGAGGCATCCAGTCATGAAAACTAGAATCTCCATATCGTTAGTCGGTGCGATCCTCTTGATCTCATCACTTGCATTCTCTCAACAAACCAACAAAGCAGAGAATCTGTATCAAGAAGCTCTGATGCAAATGGAGGGGAGAGGCAATTACAGCAAAGCGCTGGAAATCTTCGGCCAGATCATAAAGGATTTTCCAGGGAACAGACAGGTGTCTGCCCGGTCACAGTATCAGATCGGGGTTTGTTATGAGAAGCTTGGAAAAAGCGAAGCTCAGAAAGCATACGAACGAGTGATTAAGGATTTTGGAGATCAGGGCGAAGTTGTGGCACAGGCGCGGGTGAGGCTGGCCGCACTTGGCGGTCCCGGTGGCCCCGGGGGGCTCGTCACACGCCGGGTTCTCACAGACGCCTCCGGCGTGGGTGGGGTCTTGACCGCGGATGGCAGGTACATCAGAGGTATAGACTGGGAAACGGGTGACGTAGTCCAGTTCGAAGTTGCCAGCGGACAGACGAGCCGAATCACAAATAGGGGGACATGG
>JBGPAN010000483.1:0-3699 GCA_041480785.1 Bacteroidota bacterium
CCAGCTTGAGAACTTGTACTCTCCCATCTGCGACTCGCCCATGGTGTAGAAAAAGAATTGCAGATACCAGGTGACTCCGGCCAGCGCGCTGAAGAAGTAGTTGTTGAGCATCGGCACACGGGAAGCCGTCACTTTAACGTTCTTCGCTGCTTCTGGAGCATCCTCCCGGAGAGTTGGGCTGAAGTATTGATACCCTGTCCGGTTTTTGATGTTCAGTACAACGCACCAGATGAAATTCGTCGTGAAGCCCCCGAGCAACACAATACAGAGTTTTGGCAGGCCCGTCCAAAGGATTGTCGTTCCGTGTCTTTGAGAGATCTCAGCGATGGGCGTAGCGGCATCGAGGCCGTAGGCAAAGCATGCGCTCATGACACCGGAGAATGTTGCGACGAGAATGCCTTTGGTGAAGTTGAACTCCTTGATCGTTTCTTTCTTCTGCTCCTCCGTCATCTCCTTTTCCTTCGACCTGCCTGCCAGTCCCGCGATCGCTATACCAAGCAAACAGACCCCGACTCCAAGGAGAATGACCTGACCGGATTGAGTACCGAGCACTTTGTCGACGAATTCTCCATGAAAAATCGGTGGCATCAGCGTGCCAAATGCGGCACAATAGCCCAGCGCAACACCCATTCCCAAAGAAAGACCGAGGTAGCGCATCGTGAGTCCGAACGTCAGCCCTCCGAGCCCCCACATTGCGCCCCAGAAGTACGCCCACCAGATGCTTTTTGATGGAGCTTCGCCGAGCACTGCCAGCAGGTCATTTGTATTGATGGAGGCAAGGATCCACGGCGCTATGATCCAGCTGAAAAATCCCCCGACGAGCCAGTAGACTTCCCACGACCATTTCTTGACACCGCGATACGGTACGTAGAAGCTGCCCGAGGCAAGACCGCCAAGCCAGTGAAAAACCACGCCAAGAAAAGGATTTGAAGTCACGGTGACGTTCTCCGGGTTGAGGGAGAGTGATCCGGGAAAGAAAGATTGGGCTAGAGGTTCAGCAATTGATCGATGGAGATTCTTGAGAGATCCGGGACAACGATGTCTGCATTCGGCAGTCGTTCACGGGTACCGATCCCGAGCACTTTCATACCCGCTCGTTTTGCTGCTTCAAGGCCGGCGATTGCATCTTCCACGACGATGCAGTGTGCGGGCTCTACGCCCACATTCTTCGCAGCAAGAAGAAAGACTTCTGGATCTGGTTTGGAGTTTTCAATCTCATGTCCGTCAACAATGGCATCCAGATACTGCTCGATATCAACCTGTCTGATGATGGGTTTGGCATTGCGGCTGTTGGAAGCAACGGCGATCTTAATGCCGCGCCGTTTGAGCTCCTGGAGAGCTGCGAGCGCGCCGGGAAGGAGTTCGTTCGGCGTCACAGAAGACAACGACTCGGCAAAATACCGGTTCTTCCTATCGGCAATTTCCTTTTTCTGCTCGTGAGTGTAGGTCCGGCCAGAAGCCCGCGTGAGGATTTCCACACATTCCATCCTCGCCACGCCGCGGAACTGATGGTTGAACTCGTGGTCGAAGAAATCAAAACCCTCCTCTTTCGAGAGCTTCAACCACGAACGGTAGTGATACTCATCCGTCGAAACAAGCACTCCGTCGAGGTCAAAAAGAACAGCTTTGATCATGGACAACCATTCCTAACGAGATGTGAGAAAGCGTCTCTAGGAGGCCGCTAAAAAAGCCCGTCATCGACTTAAGTCGACGCCTTTGAAAACGCGAAACCCTTCGGGTTTTGTAGAAAACAAGCCGTCCGATTTATCGGATGGCACGGTAAAACCGTTTTTCAGGAAGCTGCTAGCTGATAATCTACGTACAACTCGCCGCTTTTCCAAAACGCTATTTCACTTCAACATCGCTTCACCGCGTTTGATAAACTGGATCGCGAATCCCCACGGGTCACGAAGCACCAGAACCTGATCTCCCGTGTTTGTCTCCCGCAACTCTTCCGCGAGCGTCGCCCCCGCTGCGATAAGGCCAGTTCGCATGGATCGTACGTCATCAACGATGAAGGCGAAGTGTAGAGAGAGGTGACTGATGTTCGAAAAATCGAGCAGCGGGTATTGATGGTTGACTGTCAGCTCCATCATCATATGCTCGCCGGCATCCGAGACAAAGGTGGTGAAATTCGGTGAGCCGCCTTTGCGCATGATTTTGAAACCGAGATTCTGACAATACCAGTTGGCTGTTTGTTGAGGATCCGGAATATTCAAGGCAAGGTGCTCGAACCGAATTCCCTTCGACTTGAGCATTGGATGTACACGCATCACGAACTGTATAGCCAGTCCGAACGGGTCACGCATCATCAACACCTGATCGCCGGAAGGAGTCGTGGTGATGTCTTCAACGATGTTCGCACCTGCGGCCTGGAGGGAATCCCGTACAGTTTTGATGTCATCAACCATGAAGGCGAGATGCATCGACATGTGACTGAATGTCGAATAGCTGAGAGGCGGGGCAGCCGGGTTGGTGGTGAGCTCGAACATCATGTTTCCGGAGGAATCGCCGACGAAATGCGTATTGGACGGGGGCGGACTCTTCCTGTAGATCTTCATCCCCAGCTCGGTCACGTACCATTGGGCGATGACAGCCGGATCTTTGACATTGAATGCAATATGCTCAGGCCGTGGCTGCTTTCGGGGGGAACCGACCTGATCCTCTGGTCGTTTTTGCTGGGTTTTCATTGTCATAAATGAACTCTCGTTCAGATCAATATGGTTGTTCATCAAAGTGATTTCATTCAGCTTGTTCTCCGGGTCTACCTGGATGCTGCACTTCTGTAGATTGGCACTGGGTGGCACAGGAAGCAGAATATCGGCGAACTTCGGCATGAGATCAATGGGGGCCTGCATTTCCGGCACCGGAGCGATGGCGACCGTCTTGCCATTCTCAAGCAGCGCAACCTTCGTCGCCGGCACAGCCACGGAGCCCAGACTGTGCACTCTCACACGAATCATGTTCTCTTTCAGCACAACATCGTCCTTGCTGATTCCAAGATCCGGCCGTTTGGCATAGGGAATTGACTTCGAGATGAGTCTCAACGAGAGCACAGTGGTTTTGCGAGGATCAAACGTGAGGTCGATACTCCTGCTTCTCTCCAACGTCACCGTCCTTTTCGAAAGATTCGTATCGGCCTTTTCGTCCCCATTCGTGTCGATCCCTTGTTCAATCTCCCACGTCCCTGGCTCGATATCCCATGCCGTCATTGTCACATCGACCGGTTTCTGGTCCAGTGCGAAGGCGATGATTTTGACGTCTGAAGGTGTAGCTTTCGGAACAAGGATTGCCACACTTTCTTCCCTTGAGGGAGCTTTGAATCTCCAACTGACGGTGTGACCAGTGTGAATAGCACCTCGCACCAATGCAACGCCCCCCAGCCTCGATCGCTGCAGCTCACGGTTGGCTGCGAAAACACGATCGCTCCAGAGTGAACCCTCGGTGTTGATGTACTCGCGAAGAGCGAACTCTTCGATCTGATCGGCGTAGTAATTCTCGAGGAACGCCTTGTTTCCTGTCATCTGCCAGGCGATGTGCCGGTAGAGATCAGGCCCGTTGGCTGGAGATGTCTTTTCGACGATCTGTTTTCCCCATGTATCTCTCATGTTGAGAAGGTCCAGAGCATCCGGACAGAGCAAGCCCAGCACTCCTTCACCGAGATCAAGCAGCGGCTGAAGATATTTCTTGTCCCCCGTC
>JBGPAN010000484.1:0-3696 GCA_041480785.1 Bacteroidota bacterium
ACTTTCGTCGCATCGGCTTGATAAGTTTCTCCGAGGCATATCGTTTAGCTTCTTAACGTTACGAACCGCCGTATACGGATCCGTACGTACGGTGGTGTGAGAGGACAGCCGGTGAAATAATCACCGGCTTCCTACTCGATTGAAGTAGTTGTATCACGTTCAACGTCAGGGCACGGTCACTTCTTCGTGTCGGCCTTGCAGCAGGCGTCGAGCTTTTCATATGCCTCAGGATTGCGCTTGACATTGTTGGCGTCATAGCCGGCGTCAGCAATAGCCTTTTCGAGTTTGTCAACGGTCACTTTTGCTGAGGCGTATGTCACCGTTGCCGTTTTCTTCTTGAGATCGACTTTCGCTGTCTTGACGCCGTCGACATTCTTGAGGGCTTTGGTCACGGTCTTTACGCAAGAGCCGCAAACGATGGTTGGCACTTCAATGGTCGTTTTTAGTATTGGTCCGCCTGCTTTTGCCGCATCAACACTCTGTTTCAGTTGAGCCGAAACGATCCCTACCGCGAGAATTGCTGTAATGAACAACGAGATAAAGCGTGTCATGTCTGTCTCCCTTGTAAGATGTGAAAGAATTGTGGTTTGAATGTATTTGAATATTTGGAACAAAACAACGAAAGTCGTACCCTTGCGGCAAATGCTCGGTTTTCAATCGCATCTCTAGTCCGTGATCCAGGCGCTCATGTTGGATTTCTTCAGTATCCCTTTCTTGAGAGCTCGCTCCTTCATGTAGCTGAAGAGGATCGGTGTTACCACAAGCACGTGTATCGCTGAAGTGAAAAGGCCGCCGATCATAGGCGCCGCCAAAGGCTGCATGACGTCAGCTCCGACCCCCGTACTCCACATGATCGGAACGAGGGCGATCATGGCGGTGGCGACGGTGATGATTTTTGGCCGGAGACGTACCGCGGACCATTCAGGGTACAAGTTGAAAAATCCTTCGGTGTTTCTTGAATCTGTTAATCGTGAGCTTCGCAGTTCCGCGTTCTGAGTGCGGACGGTAGTGTTCAAGAGAATCCACAATTGAAGAACTTACGTCAAATTGATTGATATCTTGAATCCATGAGTAAAGACCACTCAACAACAGAAGCCAGCTCTTTGGCTTGTCTGGGCTGGGAATGACATTGGATGAATTCCAATTATTGCGAATGATAGTGTCTTAGTGTATATTGAAATGGAGGTTTCTCAAGGGTACCTAGGAACTTCATTCCAGGTACAGATGTTGATGATATTGACCCATGCTGCTCTCGCATAAAAATATCACCCTGATCAGAATTGTTCTGGCTGTTCTCGTGCTCACCGCGAGCTCGGGCACAACAGTTGTGCTGCATCGATGTCAAATGCAAGCGGCCTGTTGCTGTTCTCCAAATCGGAATGCAAATACTGATGGATGCAATCAGCAGAATGCCGCACCTGTAGGTCAATCCTTCAAAACAGACTTCACATGCCACACAGATGTCGTGGTTGGAGGCGTCGCATTGAAGCAGGCTCTCCTGGAAAAGGAGAACAGGCCGGAATCCATCAGGGCAGTAATTCCAGACTTTGTTTTTCTTAGTTCTATCACTCGGATCCAAGCAGATAGTCACTCACACAATCTTCTCCTCAGCAAGGCTGTGTCTCCACCTTCAGTGGATAGGTACGTCCTCAACGGTTCATTCCTCATTTAAGAACCATTCCTGTTTTGCGTGAAACTCACTACGGGGAATAAGTCTATCCTCTCGTGATTGGAGCGCTCGGAGCAACTCTCGGTTTTTCATTGGATATTGGAATTCATTTGATGTCACTCAACCAATTGAGAGCTGTTGAACGCGTCGAATCTTCACAAGAACAAGGAGTGTTCACCCATGTTGCAGTCAACAATTCGCCAAGCAATTGCCGTCGCGCTCTTTCTGCCATCATTCATTTGGGGGCAAGAGAGCAAGCCGTTGAAACTCGACGAGCTCATTTCGGAAGCTCTCCACAATAATCCGCAACTGCGCGCCGGCAGGAATCAAACTGCGGCTGCCAGGACGCGAGTTAATCAAGCGACGTCATGGGACGCACCGCAAGTCGGCGTTGAGTTCTTTCAGACGCCGATTCAATCCTTTCCGAATCCCTTCAAGGGTGGAATGGAAACCGATTATTTCATCCAGCAGATGTTCCCGGTCCCTGGCAAGCTCTCGGCGATGGGCAGTATGGCTGAAAGCAATGCAAACATGGTAGATCAGGGCTACAAGGCCTTGGAGCGAAAAGTGCTGCGCGATCTTAAGTCAGCCTACTACGAACTCTATCTCGTTCAGCGAAAGAGCCAAATCAACGCCGAGAATCAAGAGCTCATGAGAAGATTTGTCGATATCGCATCGAAGCAATACGAAGTGGGGATGGGGAAGCAACAGGATATCCTGCGTGCGCAGACTGAGCTCTCAACGCTTGTGAATCAGGGTCTGAACCTTCAAAAAGAGAAGCAGGTCGTCGAATCGATGCTCAATACGATTCTGAGCCGATCTCCGAATGAACCTCTGGGCTATGTCGCTGATATCGAGTCCGACGTTCCGCGTTGGACGCTTGAACAACTGCGACCGCTGGCCCTTGAATCGCGTGCGGAGCTAAAGGCGATGAATTTTAGCATCGACATGAATAACGCAGAGCTTTCCCTCTCCAAACGCGAGTATTATCCTGATCTCATGGCGCGGGTGATGTACAAGGATATGGCCATGACGGGGAATGACTTCTGGTCTGTGATGATTGGCTTCAGCATCCCACTTGCCCCATGGTCGAGCGGAAAATACACGTCGCGGGTTAAAGAGAGCGAATTGAACGTGAGGAAGGCCGAAGATGAGTATGCGAGCATGCGGAATATGACGCTCTACGAGGTGCAGGATGCTCTGGTGAAGGTGCAAACAAATCAGAACCTGGTGCTGCTGTACAAGAATACAGTGATCCCTCAGGCAGAGCAGACGCTGCAATCCACAATTGCGGCCTATCAAACCGGAAAGACTGAATTTCTGATGCTCATCGATGCCTACCGCATGGTGCTGATGTCGAAACTGGACTATCATATGTCGGTCATGAGTTACATGGTAAGCCAGGCCGCGTTGGAGCAGGCCGTTGGCATGAATATCAACGAAATCGCCGAAAAAGTACGCTAATCAAATTTCACAGGAGTAAAGAGATATGAAGAAGATCGTGATTACTGCAATACTGAGTATTGTTATCGGCTTAGCCGGCGGTTGGTTGATTTTCCATCCAGCGAGTCATGGCAGTACCTCCGCTCAGAGGAAGATCCTCTATTATCGGGATCCGATGAATCCGCAGAACACTTCCCCGACGCCGAAGAAGGCTTCTGATGGAATGGAGTTCGTACCGGTGTACGAGGAAGCGGGAAGTGGTACCGGCGAAAGGAAGATCGCCTACTACAAAGACCCTATGCATCCCTGGTTTACTTCTGACAAGCCAGGTAAGGCACCGGATTGCGGAATGGATTTGGTGCCGGTGTACGAAGGTGAAAGTGATGGGAAGGGGATCAAGGTAGATCCGGTGGTTGTGCAAAACATCGGGGTCAAAGTCGAAGACGCGGTGAAACGAAAACTCAACAGAACAATCCGCACCATGGGCAAGGTCGACTTCGACGAACGGAAAATCTACTCGGTGAACAGCAAGATTATGGGGTGGGTTGAAAAACTGTATGTAGACTATACGGGGAAGCTGATTC
>JBGPAN010000485.1:0-3695 GCA_041480785.1 Bacteroidota bacterium
AACTACTATGCCCGCTCATTTCTCGAGCGCTTGCGTTCCCAGATGGAGAAAATACAGCAACGGAGGATGGAGAACGGAGAGGCGAAGACTATTAGCGAGGATCAAAAGCTGGAGCAAATCAGTCTTCTCCTGAGAGCTGCCGACCAGTTCATTGGCGCAAAGAACTACAAGCTTGCTCTGCAGCAAGTCGCCAAGGTATACGCCATCGATCCGCAGAACTACTACGCCCAGGCATATTCCGATCGCATCGATCAACTCATTTCACAAGAGAAGAGAACCATCAGTCTCCCTCCATCATTAAAGGCTCCCACTCCTCCGCCGACCGCACCGGTTGTTTCCCGATTTGAGTGGAAGGCGGGCGAGCGGGCAAGCGTTGCAATGTACCGGGAGCTGCTGAAAGAGGTGTGGTTCGACGGAAAGGTCACCGACGATGAAGCGAAAGAGTTGAAAAAAGTCCGCGATATATTCAAGATCACCGATGCGGACCACAAAGAGCTGGAGAAGCAGGTCCACATTGATGCCTACGTCGAGGCGTTGCGCATCGCGTGGAGAGATGGCGTCATCTCGCAAAATGAAAATGATGTGCTGCAGATGATGCGGCACAAATTCAACATCAGCATGGAAGAGCACATGAGCGCGGAGGCGAAGATCCTCTGGGCAAAAAACACTCCGCACGCGAAAGCAGCAGTCATGATTGTGGACGATGAGCGCTCATTCCTGCTTTCACTGGCGGCGAAACTCCGGAAGCACGGATACGATGTGTTGACGGCGGAGAGTGCCGAGCTCGCCCTGGAGTTGCTGCAACGCTCGCTTCCGGCGATCATCGTCGCAGACCTGCTCTATGGCGAGGGGAAGATGACGGGACTGGAGTTCTACCAGAAGGTGCGTGAAAATCCCCGGCTCAAGAGCACTCCTTTTCTGTTGATGAGTGGCATCAGCGATGAGTTCGTTGTGCGTGCTGGAATGCGGCTGGGGGTTGATAACTTTATTCAGAAGCCGTTCGATCTTGAGTTGCTGCTTGCGACGATCGAAGGAAAACTGAAGTAGAAGATTGTTCGGAGCGTCAGTCAGGCTCCTTTGAGGTAGCGCCGGAGAACATCCTTCATCGCTGCCAGCGCTTTTGCCCGGTGGCTGATCGTGTTCTTCTCCATCGCCGTCAATTCTGCATACGTCCGGGAAAACCCGGCGGGAAGAAAAATCGGGTCATAACCGAAACCGTTTGTTCCTCGGGGCGATTCGGCCAGCATTCCTGAACAGATTCCTTCCGTCGTCTCAACTGTCCCATCACCCAGAAGCGTCAACACGGCGCGGAATTGTGCGCGTCGTCTTCGCGGGGCAACACCCAACATCTGGCTCAACAGCTTCTGGTTGTTCGCTTCGTCTGTGGCTCCTTCGCCTGCATAACGTGCAGAGACAACCCCCGGTCTCCCATTCAGATAAAACACCTCCAGACCCGAATCGTCGGCCAGCGCAGGGATCTTCGTGCGCTCGTAGACTGTCTGAGCTTTTTGCAGTGAGTTTTCCTGGAACGTCGTTCCCTCTTCCTTGAGTGGAGGCACGTTCGGGAAGTCGTTGAGGGTCAGCACCTGCAGCGGAAGGTCGCTGAGGATGGTTTTGATCTCTTCAATCTTGTGCTTGTTGTGGGTGGCGAGGATTATCTTGGTCATGCAGTTCCCTGTTGTGGTTCTCGCGGGAAAACCTTGTAGAAAATATTGAGTGCGGCACTTAGTGTCGTCAGCGTGTTCAGGATCGTGAACACGGGGTCACCCAGACTCCAGGCATAGAGCGCAAGAATGAAACTTCCCACAGAGGAAAGAATCAGAAACATGAGATTCACAGGGCAGCGTCCCTGCTTGATTGTGTCAATCGACTGGGGAATCCAACACACCGTCAATGCCGTGAGGCCAACATATCCAATCCACTGCATAGGAGCCCTGCTTTAGTAAGGAACCTTGTCGTTCTTTGCCTGCCACTCGCGAAAGGCAACGAGCGCTTCTTCCCGCAACACCTGGATCATGGGGATCTTGCGGTCACTGTGCGGGCGGGTGAATTCCTCATAGATTGCGCGATCGTCAAAACCTATCTCGGCTGCATCGTCCCGGGTGTTGGCAAAGTAGATGCCTCGTGGCCGGGCCCAGTAGAGGGCTCCGAGACACATCGGACACGGTTCGCACGATGTGTAGATGTCACATCCGTCGAGTTGGAACGATCCGAGGGTACGGCACGCTTCGCGAATGGCAACGATCTCGGCGTGAGCCGTTGGATCATTCGTCGAGGTCACAAGGTTTGCCCCACGGGCAATCACCGCTCCATCCTTTACAATCACCGCTGCAAACGGGCCACCCTTGCCTTCCCGAATGTTTTGACGCGAGAGTTTGATGGCCTCCCGCATGAATTGATCGTGAAGTGTCACGCCGATCATTCTAGAACTCACCTTAAGAATACTCACGCCAAGTCCGGGTGTCTGCGATGAACTAAAGCATCGAGTCATTGGGAGCGTTCTTTGCGAAGCAATCTATCCATGGACAGATTGCTTCGTCGTCCCGCCAGAAAAGCAACGGGACTTCTCGCAATGACTGGGTTGTATGTGTTGCCCTGCGCCTTTGCGGCTCTGCGTGACCGTTTTTGAGATTGCCGTTAGCCGATCAGTTGCTCCATTGCTTCGTTGACCGTGTGAACACCGATGATCTCGATGCCGTTCTGTCCCTTGACGCTCTTGAGGTTGTTGTGGGGGATAATGACCCTCTTGAAACCGAGCTTCGCCGCCTCCTGTACCCGTTTTTCGACGTGGCCGACCGTCCGGATCTCCCCGCCGAGGCCGATTTCGCCAACGGCAACGGAAGATGAATCAACCGGGATGTCGCGCAGGCTCGACGTGATGGATGTTGCGATGCCGAGGTCGACCGCGGGTTCGTCAATCTTCACACCACCGGCAATGTTGACAAAGACATCCTGGCTGCCCAAATGGAGACCAACGCGTTTCTCAAGCACGGCCAGCAGGAGAGAAAGACGACGATAATCGAATCCCGTCGTGTTCCGTTGAGGCATGCCGTAGCTTGTGGGCGTGACGAGTGCCTGCACCTCAATGAGGATGGGTCTTGATCCCTCAATACTGGAGACCACCGTTGAACCGGATGTCCCGTACCGGCGTTCGGACAAGAATGCTTCCGATGGGTTCTTCACTTCGCGAAGACCGCTGTCGTGCATTTCAAAGATCCCAATCTCGTTCGTCGAGCCGTACCGGTTCTTCAGCGCCCGAAGGATGCGGTAAGCGTAGTGAGCCTCTCCCTCAAACTGCAGAACGGTGTCGACCATATGCTCGATCACCCGTGGTCCTGCAATTACACCCTCTTTCGTAACATGGCCGATGACGAAGATGGGGATGCCTTGAGTCTTCGCCAGCCGGAGGAGAAGGGCCGTCGATTCGCGCACCTGGCTCACACTTCCCGGGGCGCTCTCAAGCCCCGGACGGTACATCGTTTGGATCGAGTCGACAATAATCAGGTCGGGCGGATTGCGCTCGATGATATCGAGAATCAGATCAAGATTCGTTTCAGCGAGGAGAAGAATACTTTTGGTGTCTTCAGCTTCAAGGCGTTCGGCCCGGAGCTTGATTTGTCTGACGGATTCTTCGCCGCTGATGTAGAGGATCACCTGTCCCTTCAGCTTCAACGCCATCTGCATCATCAGCGTCG
>JBGPAN010000486.1:0-3694 GCA_041480785.1 Bacteroidota bacterium
ATTACGAAGTTGACCCGGGCGATTCGCCGCACAAGAGCAGGCCTCAAAGATCCGAGGAGGCCGATCGGGTCGTTCATTTTCCTTGGACCAACCGGCGTTGGCAAAACGGAAATGGCCAAGGCGTTGGCCAAATATCTCTTTGATTCCGAAGAGGCATTAATCCGCATCGATATGAGCGAATACATGGAGAAATTCTCCGTGTCTCGTCTGGTCGGTGCTCCTCCAGGTTACGTTGGATATGAAGAAGGCGGGCAGCTGACGGAAAAAGTCCGCCGCAAACCTTATTCCGTAGTTCTGTTGGACGAGATCGAGAAAGCACATCCGGACGTCTTCAACATCCTGTTGCAGGTGCTGGATGACGGCATCCTTACCGATAGTTTGGGACGCCGCGTGGATTTTAAGAACACAATCCTGATTATGACATCCAACATCGGTACTCGTGACATCAAGTCCACCGGTGCCATGGGGTTTGGGACAAAGACGGAAGCTGACAAATACAGCGCGATGAAGGGGCATATCGAGGATGCATTGAAGCGCGTGTTCAACCCCGAGTTCCTCAACCGCGTTGACGACGCGATCGTTTTCCACAGCCTCGAGCGGGACCATATTCTCCTGATCATCGACATTGCGTCGCAGGATCTTGTGAAACGCATGGAAAGTATGGGCATCGTGATCGAACTGACAAAGCCCGCCAAAGAGTTCCTGGCAGACAAGGGATTCGATCCCGCCTTCGGTGCAAGGCCTCTTCGCAGGGCTCTTCAGAAGTATATAGAAGATCCGCTCGCAGAAGAGATCCTCAAGGGCTCATTTGTGCACGGAAGCAAGATCAAAGTGAAATTCAGCAAGAAAGCTGAAGAGCTGAGGTTCATCGATTCCAGCAAGGACAAAGGGGGCGACGAGCTGAAGGAACACGACGAAGAGGTCGCAGACGCTTCCTAGAGTTTTTTGCTACTTGCATAGAATACTATCCCCCGATTTCTCCCGGGGGATTTTTTTTCTCGGATTGAATCATGCCAAACAGACAGCAAACCGCGAAAACTCACACGTACATCATCTTTCATAAACCATACGGGGTCCTTTCCCAATTCAGTGATGCGGCTGGGAGAAAGACTCTGAGTGATTTCGGCCCTTTTCCCAGAGATGTTTATCCTGTCGGCAGATTGGACGCTGACAGTGAAGGGCTCCTGCTCCTCACAAACGACAATGATGCCAAACACCGCTTGCTTGAACCGCACCATGGCCACACGCGAAAGTATCTCGTGCAAGTTGAGAGGATCCCGACAAGAGAAGCACTCACGAAATTGAAATCGGGCGTGGTGATCGAGGGGAAGAAAACAAAGGAAGCGGCGGTTCAAACGTTCGAAGGAGAGCCGGAACTGCCACCAAGAGCAGGTCCGATCCGGTTCAGGAAGAACGTCCCCACATCGTGGCTGGAGATAACATTGACGGAAGGCCGTAACAGGCAAGTACGAAAAATGACAGCAGCAGTGGGTCACCCTACTCTTCGCCTCCTGCGGGTTGCACAGGGACCCTTGACCTTGGCCGGCCTGAAGCCAGGAGAACATCGCCATCTCACCAAAACAGAGATACGCCTCTTCTTAGAATCCTTAGACAGTCCCCCTCGCACCTAGACCTCGAGCTCAATCTCCTGCTAGAGGCATATCATCTTGCACCAAGTCGCGTGTTCCGTAGTCGATGGATGAAATGATCGTTCCACCCGGCGCGAAGAGAAACAAAAACCCCGACGCGCACCGTGAGCGTCGGGGCCAGGGAGGTTGTTATGAAACCCACTCGAGGTAGGACAACAGAGCGGGTCCACTTTCACTAACACGTGACCTTTGAAGAATGTTCCAAGAATCGAAATCTTTTTTTGAAGTCACAACTCACTGTCATTCAAGAACTTACAGTGGCTATCGACTGGACCGGCGAGAAGATGATCGCGAATCGAATGCTTCCCTTACTTTTCCCAGAATGTCATTCGGCCGGTACGGTTTTTCAATAAATCCCGAAATTCCTCCTTGTGTTATTTCTGTTCGAAGGACCGGGTCCACGTAGCCACTCGCAAGAAACACAATGAGATTGGGATTTGCTTCTTTCATCCGCTTGCTTGCTTCCCAGCCATCCAGTTTCGGAAGCCCAACATCCGAGAGCACTAGATCGATCTCCTTCGCATGCGCGGCATGTATCTTGACCGCCTCTTCTCCGTCGATCGCCACCAGTACCCTGTACCCTCTCTGCTCGAGCAATGCAACAAGAAACCCTCGCATAAGATCTTCATCCTCGACAACCAGAATGGTCTCTGAGCCGCCGGGCGCATCGACGCCGATCGCGCTCGAATCACGGGTCCCGGACTTCGATCCTTCCGGAACGGGCAGGTACACATGAAACGTCGACCCCCGACCTACAGCGCTCTCGACGTCCACAAATCCCTGATGTTCCTGGACAACGCCGAACACTACCGCGAGCCCAAGCCCTGTTCCCTTTCCGATTTCTTTCGTCGTAAAGAATGGTTCAAAAATCCGAGTTCTGGTCGCCTCATCCATTCCGGTGCCGGTATCTGAGACACTAATCTCAACAAACCTTCGTCCATATGCTGCGGCAAATCGCGGTCCCATCGTATCTCCAAGCACGAGTCGCGTTGCGATCGTCAGTGATCCTCGTTCAGACATGGCATCGCGTGCATTCACACACAGGTTCAGCAACGCCTGGTGCAGCTGCGTACGATCGATAGACAAAGCCGGAAGTGCTTTTTCAAGTTGCAGCGACAAGCTGATGGTTTTGGGGAAAGTCTCTCCAAGCATCTTCGCCAACTCCCCGATAATCGAATTTACATCTACTTTTTCCAGCTTGAACTCGCTTTTTCGTGCAAACGTAAGAATCTGACGCACGAGCGCTGCTCCACGATCGGCTGCCTTCACAATTGAATCGGCATACGCATGAAGCTTCGATGAATCCATGGGTTTCTGGACCAGCAGACTTGCGTAGCCAAGGATGATCCCGAGAATATTGTTGAAATCATGCGCAACTCCGCTGGCGAGCGTGCCGATGCTTTCCATCTTCTGGGCTTGCCAAAGTTGCAGCTCGAGCATTTTCCTTTTCGTCACGTCTTCTTTGACCGCGAGGAAATGTGTTGTCTTGCCGGCTGCATCTCTGATGGGAGAGATCGAGGCTTGCTCCCAGAAAAGATCACCGTCCTTTTTCTTGTTCTGAAATTCCCCCCGCCATTCCTTCCCAGCCTTGATGGTCTCCCAGAGTATCGCATATTCTTCGCGGGAGGTGTGACCTGATCTCAGAATCCGCGGGTTTTGTCCGACTACTTCTTCCAGTTTGTATCCGGTGACTTCTGTGAATCGTGGGTTGGCATATTCAATATTGCCGTCGACGTCCGTGATGATAATCGATGCAGGACTCTGCTCGACGGCCCGTTGGAGTTTGCGGAGCTCCTCTTCCACATGGCGAGTTCCAGTGATATCAGTGATGATTCCAAGAATTGCATTCCCTCCTTCATAGTCGATAAGCTTCGTTGTGTGAAGACCGACAAGCCTCTTTCGATCCTTGGTGTACAGAGCATACTCATAGGAACTGATTTCTTGTCCGGCCACGTGCCGCGAGAAGTTTTTCCGTACTGTCGAAATATGCTCCGCGGCGATCAAGGAGAGAAAGTTGAAATCCTTAGAGTAGAATTCCTCTTTCG
>JBGPAN010000487.1:0-3692 GCA_041480785.1 Bacteroidota bacterium
CCTCAAATGCTACAGCTTGATCTCGACGTCTACCCCTGCCGAAAGGTCGAGCTTCATCAGGGAGTCCACGGTCTGCTGGGTCGGGTCGAGAATGTCGATCAACCGCTTGTGAACGCGGATTTCAAACTGCTCGCGCGATTTCTTGTCGACGTGAGGAGACCGGTTAACGACGTAGAGCGACCGTTTTGTAGGTAACGGAATGGGACCAGACACAACGGCTCCGGTCGCCTTCACCGTCTTGATGATCTTCTCAGCCGATTTATCGATCAGGTTGTGATCGTACGACTTTAACTTGATGCGAATCTTCTGGCCAGCCAACGAAGATTCCTCCCTCAGTTACGCGTTTGAAAAAGTGAAAGGGTCCCGACTGCATCGGGACCCCACCGATTACTCCATGATTTTCGAAACGACGCCAGCACCAACTGTGCGTCCGCCTTCACGAATAGCGAAGCGGAGACCTTCTTCCATAGCAACGTCCGAAATCAACTCGATCTGCATACTGTCTACGTTATCACCGGGCATCACCATCTCAATCCCGCCCGGAAGCGTGACAACTCCAGTGACGTCTGTCGTTCGGAAGTAGAACTGCGGACGGTAGCCGTTCAGGAACGGCGTGTGACGTCCACCTTCGTCCTTTTTCAGAACGTAGACCTGGGCGGTGAACTTCTTGTGGGGCGTGATGGATCCGGTTTTCGCGATGACCATGCCACGCTCGAGCTCATCCTTTTCAACACCACGCAACAGCAATCCTGCGTTGTCGCCCGCGGTAACCTCATCGAGCTCCTTACGGAACATCTCTGCTCCGGTGATAACCGTTTTCTTGTGCGCACCGAAACCGACCACTTCGACCTCATCGCCAACCTTGGCTTTTCCGCGTTCGACACGGCCGGTACCGACGGTACCGCGGCCGGTGATCGAGAACACGTCTTCGACCGGCATCAAGAACGGCTTGTCGACATTTCGCACTGGCAACGGGATATAGTTGTCCACGGCATCCATCAGTTCATTGATGCACGTGAACGCCGGATCATCTGGCTTCACATCGGGCCGAAGCGCTGCTTCCATAGCCTTCAACGCGGAACCGCGGATGATCGGAATTTCGTCGCCAGGAAAATCGTTTTTCTTCAGGAGGTCGCGCATCTCAAGTTCGACCAGGTCCAACAACTCCGGATCGTCCACCGCATCGACTTTGTTCATAAACACGACAATCTTCGGTACGTTCACCTGGTGAGCGAGAAGAATGTGTTCTCGGGTCTGGGGCATCGGACCGTCCGTCGCAGCGACGACCACGATGGCACCGTCCATCTGCGCAGCGCCCGTGATCATGTTCTTGATGTAGTCCGCGTGACCCGGGCAGTCGACGTGCGCATAGTGACGCTTCGCTGTCGAATATTCGACGTGAGCCGTGTTGATCGTAATACCACGGGCCTTTTCTTCCGGCGCGTTGTCGATCGAATCGAACGTGCGAATCTGGGACAAACCCCGTTTCGCCAGCACCATTGTGATGGCCGCGGTCAGGGTCGTCTTTCCATGATCGACGTGGCCGATCGTACCCACGTTGACGTGCGGCTTGCTGCGATCAAATTTTTCCTTTGCCATGTGGTTGATCTCCTTTCGTTGTGTCTTCTGTAAATTACTTTCGTTTTCCCATTATGCCGTTGTTGTTTCTTTGCCTCGAACTTTTTCCACGATCTGATCCGAAATCGATTTCGGAACGGATTCGTAGTGCGAGAACTGCATCGTGTACAGCGCCCGGCCCTGGCTCATCGAGCGAAGGACCGTCGCATAACCGAACATTTCTGAAAGAGGCACCATCGCCTTCACAACCTGTGCGTCCTTGCGGGGGGTCATTCCTTCGATGTGACCGCGACGTGAGCTCAAATCGCCCAGCACATCGCCGAGATACTCTTCCGGCGTCACCACCTCGACCGCCATGATCGGCTCGAGGATCACCGGACCCGCTTTGCGCGCCCCTTCTTTGAACGCCATCGACCCGGCAATCTTGAAGGCCATTTCCGACGAATCAACCGCGTGGAACGAACCGTCGAACAATTTCACCTTGATGTCTTCCATGGGATAGCCTGCGAGGACGCCGTTCTTCATCGCCTCCATGATGCCCTGCTCGGTCGGCTTGATGTACTCTCTCGGAATAGAGCCGCCAACAATGGCATTTTCGAACTCGAAACCTTTTCCCTTTTCATTGGGCTCGAGCTCGATATACACATGTCCAAACTGACCGCGGCCGCCGCTCTGACGAACGAACTTGCCTTCAGCCATCACCTTCTTTGTAATCGTTTCCTTGTATGCAACCTGAGGCTTGCCAACGTTCGCCTCGACGCGAAATTCCCGCTTCATGCGATCGACAATGATTTCGAGGTGCAACTCACCCATGCCGCTGATAATCGTCTGACCCGTTTCTTCGTTGGTCGAGACGCGAAATGTCGGGTCTTCCTCTGCCAGGCGCTGGAGCGCTTCACCGAGCTTCTCCTGATCTGCCTTGGTCTTCGGTTCGATGGCGACATCGATAACCGGCTCCGGGAATATCATGCGCTCGAGGATAATCGGATCATCCTCTGTCGTCAGTGTGTCTCCCGTACGGGTTGACTTCAAGCCGATGCCTGCAACGATATCACCCGAGTATGCCTCTTCGACTTCCTCGCGGTGATTCGCGTGCATCCGGAGAAGTCGTGCAAGCCGCTCTTTCCGATCGTTCGTGACGTTATAGACGTACGATCCGGATTTGATGGTACCAGAGTATACTCTGAAATACGTCAACCGGCCTACGAACGGGTCGGTCATGATCTTGAATGCCAGCGCCGAAAACTCATCCGAATCGCTCGCCTTGCGTACCACATCATCCCGCCGATGCGGATGGTGTCCGTGAATCTCGCCTCCGTTGATGTCGAGCGGCGAGGGGAGCAAATCCACCACTGCGTCCAGCAGATTTTGAACACCCTTGTTCTTGAATGAAGAACCGCACAGTACCGGAACGATGCTAGCTTTCAATGTAGCACGGCGGAGCACTTCGCGAATCTCGGCCGGCGAGATCTCTTTTCGCTCGAGGTACTTTTCAAGCAGCGTGTCATCTTCGTCGGCAACCGCCTCGAGCATCTTGATCCGATACTCGTTTGCTTTCGGTCGGAGCTTCTCGGGAATCTCAATGTCATCCCATGTGGCGCCCTGAGTTCCCTCGTGGTACATCCTCGCCTTCATGGTAATGAGGTCGATGATGCCTACGAACATTTCGCCTTCTCCCACCGGGAGCTGCACGGGAACTGCATTTGCGCTCAGTCGGTGGCGCATCATTTCCACCACGCTCAGGAAGTCCGCGCCAGCGCGGTCCATCTTGTTAACGAAGGCGATGCGGGGAACGCCGTACTTGTCAGCTTGCCGCCACACTGTTTCCGATTGGGGTTCAACACCGCCAACAGAACAGAACAGCGCAACCGCACCATCGAGGACACGGAGAGATCGCTCTACTTCAATGGTAAAATCCACGTGGCCTGGAGTGTCGATGATGTTGACCTGATGATCGCGCCAGAAGCATGTGGTTGCAGCACTCGTAATCGTAATGCCACGCTCTTTCTCCTGCTCCATCCAATCCATCGTTGCTGCGCCGTCGTGGACTTCCCCCATTCTATGAAGCACACCGGTGTAGAAAAGAATACGTTCTGTTGTAGTCGTCTTTCCAG
>JBGPAN010000488.1:0-3679 GCA_041480785.1 Bacteroidota bacterium
CTCACAATACAGGAGATACAACTCATGTCTAACGCCGCCGAACTTAAGTCACTCCTCAAGGCTCTGAAGCTTTCCGGCATCCTTGACCATCTCGATGTCCGCCTTATGGAAGCCCAGAACAACGAGCTCTCGTTCTCCGAGCTTCTGGCAATGATCCTTACAGACGAGATGGAAGCACGACGTAACCGTAAGCTTCAACGCCTCATCAAACGGGCTCACCTTAACCCGGGACAAACTCTCGAATCTTTCGACTTCTCATTCAATCCATCTACAAATGCTGTGCACATTCGCGAGTTGGCGAGGTGTCAGTTTATCGAGCGTGCCGAGAACGTCTTCCTCCTCGGACCCACCGGTACCGGAAAGACACATCTTGCTCAGGCGCTCTCACACATGGCTTGCAGGCAGCATCTTGTTGTTGACTTCTACAGCTTCCACGAACTCTTTGCCACACTGACGCGGGCTGATCTCGCCGGTAGGCTCGACCGTCAGATCGGCTCGCTCATCAAAAGTGATCTCCTTGTGATTGATGATTTTGCATTTAAGAAGATGGACCAGAAGACAGCCGAATGGCTCTACGCCATTGTCGACGGACGCTATGCGCTTCGCTCGATCATCCTCACCAGCAATAGAGCTCTCTCGGACTGGGCCGCCATCTTTCCTGACAAGGTCATGGCCAATGCTGTTATGGATCGCCTGGCTCACAATGCCCATCAAATCGTCATAAAAGGTGAATCGTTCAGAAAGAAAAAATCCCCACAACACGAAGGCGCTTGACTCCTAAAAACAGACTCACTACCATATCGCTCACTCAACTTTCGGGTGGGGAATACCTTGACCCTCAATCTGGGGAATCAAGTGGCCCTTGACACTCCTGAGATCTCACCCTTGCAGAAGAATCAATCTTCACCAACTGAGGACGATCCTACAAAGTAATATCTGTCTGATCTGAGAATCTTCTCAAACCTGCACGTCGATATGCCGTCGTGCAGGTTTCTTAGACGACGATTGAAGCCGGAATTCACCTTTTTGTGCACGTCACTATGGGCGGCAGGAACGTGAAGGCGGCACAGATGCCTTGAATGAAGTATCACGCGCACTTTCTTTCAATCAGATAAGCGAGAACATTATTATGAAATTATCCGGATACAATCGGCGACAGTTCTTGCGCACAACGCTCGTTGGAAGCACTGGAGCGCTCGTTGCACCAATCTTGTCTTCGACTCCCTCACAAGCAAAAGATGTTTCAGCATCTGACAAGAAGATCATCAAACGTACTCTCGGGAAGACCGGCATTGAGCTGCCCATTGTAAGTTTCGGAGTGCAGCGCGCGGATACCCCCGCGCTTGTCGAAGAGGCTCTAAAAATCGGAATAGTGTACTTTGACACTGCACACTCGTATCAGCGGGGAAAAAACGAGGAAAATGCTCGGCGGGGTACTCAATGGCCATCCTCGTGATTCGTTCGTCGTTTCTACGAAAGTGGAAGCTGAAAGCTATGATAAGAAGACGGGAGCATTTGGCCCCGGTGTAACCAGCAAAGCTTTTCTCGATAGGTTCGATATCAGCCTCAAACGACTCAACATGAACTACGTTGACATTCTCTATGTCCACAACATCATGACCCGAGAAACCGCGTTGTTTCCTGCAATGTTGGAAGCTGTTACGACGGCAAAGAAAGCTGGAAAAGCCAAACATATTGGAATCTCCACCCATCGAAACGAACCAGACGTTATACAGGCCGCCATCGACAGCGGTGTGTACGAAGTTGTTCTTACTTCCATCAACTACAAACAGGAACATTTCGAGAAAGAGAAGGGCGCCATTTCAAAAGCGGCAAAGGCGGGCTTGGGTATTGCTGCCATGAAGACAATGGCGGGCGGATTCCATGACAAGGAAAGAACGAAGCCCATCAATTGCAGAGCTGCACTGAAGTTTGTCCTGCAGGATGGAAACATTACGACAGCTATTCCCGGTATAACCAATTTCGATCATTTAGCAATGAACGCAGGTGTCAACTACGATCTAACCCTGACAGTAGAAGAACAATCCGATCTTGCTCTCAACAAATCACAAGGTGGGTTGTATTGCCAGGGTTGCGAGCACTGTGTGCCCGATTGTCCAAAGGGGCTGCCACTTCCTGAAATCATGCGCGCATATATGTATATGTACGGTTACAACAATGCTGAACAGGCATATGACCTTTTAACAAGTCTTAATATCCCCAAAGCTCCCTGCGCAGGTTGTTCAACCTGTTCCGCACACTGTGCAAAAGGATTTGACCTATCAGAGCGAGTGACAGATATCGTCAGATTGCTTGATGTCCCGAGAGAATTCATTGTATGACCAATCCTGCAGCGATGTGCATATCTCCACGACTACTATGAAAAGAACACTGTACATGGCAGTACATACAAACGCCTCGCTCATCAGCAGGGCGTTTTGCTATTCACCAAGCAGTTTTGACCCACGCTGCCATTTGCCCGATATTGAAGCGCGGTGTCTCATCTGCATTGTTTATCAGGAGCGTGTATGCGTTCGTTGATTGTTGCATTGTTTCTATTCTCTTTCGCATTCGGACAGGAAAAGACCGGCGGCAATATTCACGGCCTTATCGTTGGCGACTATTTCTATAAGGCCGGTGGCGACCAGCAACCGTACGGCGATTCTCTCTCCCAATATAGCCGCCCGATCGCACGGGACTTCCAGGCGTTTCAAATTCGCCGGCTTCATTTCTTCTATGACTACACAATCTCTGAGAGTTTTTTCACTCGTTTTCAACTAGAAGGAAACGACAAATCACTCGAGGCGGGCGGACGACTCGGATTGTACGTGAAGACCGCCTTTGCTGAATGGCGGAATATTTTCCGCGGTTCTAATCTACTGCTGGGCTTGGTTCGGACTCCTACCTGGTCCTCTGTGGAGGTCATTTGGGGATACCGCTCCATCGAAAAAACCATCACGGATGCCCGCAATCTCGGCAGTGGCAGCGATATGGGGGCACTGCTGCGCGGATCAATTCCAACGAGCTTGCCTCTGAAGTACGCCGTCATGATCGGCAATGGCAGCGCCCAGAAACCGGAAATCAATAAGTATAAGAAGTATTACGGCATGTTAGGTGTGACTCCCTTTGATCATCTGAGCGCAGAGTTTTATGCCGATTACGAACCTGCAGAAAGCAATCAGGATCGCGCAACGCTAAAGGCGTTCATTGCCTACCAGGAGCCCTCCTTCATGGCTGGGACAGAGATCCTCCAACAGACGCAAAGAAACCAGGATCCAATATTTGGTGATGTGGGAGTGTTCGGAATCTCACTCTTCTCCTGGTATAAGCCGGCAGATCACTATAAAGTCTTTGCACGCGCGGATTACTACGATCCCAACCGTTTCGCCTCGGATGTTGGTTTTTGTGAACTCTTCTTGTCCATTGGATTGGATTACACGCCTACCAAGGAAATTCATTTTATGCCCAATCTCTGGGTGAATACTTTCGCCGATAAGAGCAGTTTGAAGCGTCAAAAAGATGCCGACATCGTTCCACGCATCACCTTCTTCTATCTTTTCGGAACATCACAAGAGTGACCAGCCCCTTTCAACTAAAAATGTGTACTACCTGGGCCGTGTCGGGGTTGTGCTATGCCAACTCGGAGTCCTACGAACAGTTGGCTCTATTGTTATCTAAC
>JBGPAN010000489.1:0-3664 GCA_041480785.1 Bacteroidota bacterium
AATGGCTGAATCGATCCAAGGTTCCGGCGCCCCCGCCGGAACGGACCAAGAGAACAGCGACTTCTTCGTCTGGCCGATCGTTGCTGAGACCCGCCATGATTTTGGTTGTCATCGTCGCCACAATCGGAGGGGTCGCCTATCTGGCAACGAGAGGATCTTCGGTCCCGGATCAGGATCCACTGTCGAAGGTCCCGTTTGACAAAGCGGTACATGAAACGGAAGCTGCCGTTGTTCAGGCCGAGCCATCACCGCCGCCTGTGCAAGTGCAACGACGCGTCGCAGACAGCCTTCGCCTCGAAGTCACTACAACGGACTCACTGTGGATTTCTGTGAATATCGACAATGTGCGGAAAGGTCAGTACCTCTTCCCACCAGGGCGGACGCATACATGGGCAGCCAAAGAGCAATTCATTGTCTCCATGGGAAACGCTGGTGTCGCAACCTTTCGCCTGAATGGCAATGATATCGGTGCCCTCGGAAAACGCGGGGCTGTCGCACGCAACGTTGTAATTACCCAATCTGGGGTACAGCAAGCGCAATAGAGTTATCGAATCGTATGGCCGTGAGTGCGAGCATACTCAAGCGTATCGAGAGTCTCCGCGCACAGTTGCGGGAGCACGATTACCGCTACTATGTGCTGGCCCAACCGACGATCTCCGATCAGGAATACGATCGCCTCATGCGCGAGCTTGTCGATCTGGAAGCGACAAACCCCGAAACGATCACGTCGGATTCTCCAAGCCAGCGGGTTGGAGGTGAGCCCACCAAAGAATTTCAGACCGTCACGCACGCTGTCCCGATGCTCAGCCTCTCGAATACGTACAATGACGACGAGGTGAGGGACTTCGATCGCCGGGTCCGGTCGGTTCTGGGTCAGGGGCAGTTACGGTATGTCTGCGAGCTGAAGTTTGACGGAGTTGCCGTGAGTCTTCTGTTCAGCGGCGGCATTTTTCTTCGGGGGGCAACGCGTGGTGACGGGACGCAGGGAGACGACATTACGCAAAATCTGAAGACCATTCGTTCGATTCCCCTGCGGGTGATGGGAAAGAAAAAAGGGTTAAAGGAATTCGAGGTTCGCGGTGAGGTCTACATGAAGCGGGAGGATTTCCGCCGGATGAACGCGGATCGCGAGCTAGCTGGCGAAAAGCTGTTCATCAACCCTCGGAATTCAGCAGCTGGCACGCTCAAGCTCCAGGACCCCAAAATTGTTGCCGGGAGGTCGTTGAATTTCGTTGCATACTACCTTCGGTCCTCTGAGGGAGGGCTTGTTAGCCACCACGACAACCTCACGATCCTCCGCGACTCGGGTTTCCCAGTCAGCGAGCACTCGAAGGTGTGCAAGAACGTTGAAGCGGTAGTAGAGTATTGGAAAGATTGGGAAAAGCGACGGGACACTCTCCCGTATGACATCGACGGTGTTGTAGTGAAGGTTGACTCCCTTGCTCAGCAAAACCGCCTGGGGATGATTGCAAAAAGCCCCCGTTGGGCCATAGCGTTCAAGTTCGCTGCACGGCAGGCAACGACCATACTCCGCGAAATAAGACTCCAGGTTGGAAGGGTTGGGACGGTCACACCCGTGGCAGAGCTGAAACCCGTGTTCGTCGGGGGATCGACGGTCTCCCGTGCAACACTGCACAATGAAAACTATATCAAAGAGCTCGACATTCGCCCGGGCGATACCGTTGTTGTCGAAAAAGGGGGAGATGTGATCCCCAAAGTGAGCTCTGTCGTGAAGGAAAAACGCCCTTCCGGAACCAAGCCATTCGCGATGCCGAAGACGTGCCCCGAATGTGGATCACGGATTTCGCGTCCTGAGGAAGAGGCAAACTATTACTGCGAAAACAGCGAATGCCCGGCTCAGATCCGGGCGCGCATCGAACACTTCGCTCATCGCGGGGCGATGGACATCGAGGGTCTCGGCGAGGCTGTTGTCGACCAGCTCGTGAGTCAGGGATTCGTTCACAATTATGCTGATCTCTACGAGCTGCACAAACGAAAAAGCGGGCTCGTGAATCAGGAGCGGTGGGGGGAAAGGAGTGTTGAGAATCTTCTGGCAGCGATTGAAACCAGCAAACAGCGCTCGTTCAGACGTGCTCTGTTTGCTCTCGGCATTCGCCATGTAGGAGCGAGTGTTGCTCAACTTCTGGTCAATCAGTTTCGCACGATGGATGCCTTGATGAATGCGTCACATGACGATCTCCAGACCATCCAGGGAGTGGGTCCACAGATTGCAGACAGTGTGCGACGATTTCTCGAAGACAAGCACAATAAAAAAATCGTCGAGAAGCTCAGGAAGGCTGACCTGCAATTCGAAGAGAAGCTGCAGCGTGTTGCCAAGCAGTCTCCGCTCTCAGGAAAGACTGTTGTCCTGACCGGCACGTTGTCGGCCTTGAGCCGCGAAGAGGCCAAACAAAAGATTGAAGAGCTCGGAGGTCGCGTCGCCTCCAGCGTCAGCAGCAAAACAGATTTTGTGGTTGTAGGCGCTGACGCCGGCTCCAAGCTTGACAAGGCAAAGAAACTGGGTGTGCGGACGATCAATGAGGACGAATTCTCCAGACTTGTCAGCTCACCCTGATGGAAATCGGAAACCGAAGACGGAAAGCAAGAAAACTTCATGCTTGAAAATCTGCGTTTACGCGTCGGCACCTCGTATGCCCGGTTTCATTTTGGGTCAGCAGGTGATCCTATCGTCCGTTTTACCGAAGCGATTTCTGTTGCGAAACAGCCGATTGTTTTTCTTCCGGAAATTCCGGAAGAAGCATCTGCTGTTGAAATGGTTCTGAAGTTTTTTGCGCAGCGTTTTCATGCCAGCAAGGTCAAGCTCGTGGCACGAAAGGAAATTCTGTCCCGACTTCCCGACCATCGTTCCTTTTCGCTCGTCACGTTCAGTGCCGAGGAGCTCAACGCGTGGTATCTCCCGAAGTCGGATTTGCTTCGAAAGGTGAAAAAGAGTACATTCGATGTAGCATTCGATCTGAATATTCGCTTTGCGTTGCCGAGTTCATATCTTTGTCGCGCGTCGCAGGCCCCGTTGCGGATAGGATTTGTCAAACCGAACGCAGACAGCTTCTACAATTTCCAGGTTCAAACCGGACCGTCAATCAATTGTTCTCAGGCTTATTCACAGCTGTTGAAGTGCATCGAAATGTTTTAGGAATTCGATCCTGCACGACGAACAACGATCCGTCAGCGCACAATGGCAAGAGGAGGACGCCATGCAATTTGAAGTGAAGAAGAACGGTGATGCGACGATTCTCAAAGTGAAGATGCGCAAACTTGACGCGAGTGTATCGCCGGAATTGAAAGGGGAGTTCCTCGTCCTGTGCAACCGGCAAACGAAGAATCTGGTCATTGATCTGAGTGATGTGGAGTTCTGCGACAGCAGTGGCCTCAGTGCGCTCCTGATCGCTGAACGGAAGATGAGAGAAAACGGAGGGGTCGTGAAGCTCGCCGGACTCCAGAAAAAGGTTCTTGCTTTGATTCGCATTTCCCGCCTGGACCGTGCCTTCCGCATTCACGATACGGTTGCGAAGGCGCTGAAGTCGTAAACGCCGTGCCCTGAGTTGTTTTCCGCACGGGCAGCACACTGTAGCCCACGAATTGATAACCCTGCCTCAGGAGTCCTCGTTGGGTTTCCATACCATTGACTACGTCATTCTTGTTG
>JBGPAN010000490.1:0-3663 GCA_041480785.1 Bacteroidota bacterium
CTCAGCGGCTTTGGGAAATCACAACGGTGTTTACCGACTATATCTATGTCGGGGGTGACACCAGCGTCTCCCGCCTAAGAAATTTGGTGTTGAACCATAGCAATGAGTCGAACGATCCTATTGCTCGCAATTCAGCAATAGACATACTTGTCTGCAAAGGAGGGGCGCACAGGGATTTTCTTCTTGAGCAATTGCGCATGCCAGCCCCTCTTGACGCGGCCGGCACCCCGCTCGCAGAGAGTTCTCTGTGGAGGGACTATATGAACTATCAACGCGTGCGTGGGTTCTATGGAGATGCGGGCGCGTTGACAGGGATGGACAGCATCGCCCGACTTGCACCAGACTTCTGGCAAAAACTGAGCGCCATCACCTATCTTTCAGAGGCTAAGTGTTTTACGCGAGAGTATTTCGAAATCTTGAAAAAAGCATATCGCAACAAGGCGAACCTCAGCACAGTTGAATTCGCTCTTACTCAGTACGGTTCTGACTCGCGGTATCACACGGAGGCTGGTGACCTGATGGAACAAATGGCTCGTGATTCCACTGTGTTTGGTGCCCGGGGAACCTTGCGACATCTGGCGCAGTTCGACAAACCGCGTGCAATTGCGTTGCTTGAGGAGGGGTTTGAGTTCTCAGAAGGGCTCGATCGGTATGGGTTCTTTATCGATTTACGTTCAATGGACCCGCAAGGACAAGCCCGACGTAGCGTTTGGGCTATACTGCGCGAATCCGACGAGATAAGGAGATCGTTTTATTTCCCGGATTATGGTGGGTATACGACTGCGACTGGAGACACGGTTCGTTTCACACCCAACGCATGCTACCTGACGCCTGGTTTTGTCAAGTTCACGAAAGATTGGCTGCAGCATGAAACAGCATCGTTTGTGCGCGGAGAAGCCAAGCAATCATTCTTGGATGTCTTCATCCCTTTGCCCGCTCCATCCGGCAGCCCCATCCAACAAATGCTTGACAGTCTGGTGGCGGTGAAACATCAAGTTGCTGACTTTGGATGGCTTGCCGATGCAGATTTTGTTTCACTGCTTGACAACGATCTTAAGGCGGCACGGCGATCTCTCAGAGCGAATGACTCGCTCGCATGTGCGCTGGCCATCAAGTCATTTCAGAGAAAGATCGACATCGCGTATCAGGACTCTCTCAATCCAGATCTGCGCAAAGTGACGATCGAAGGCTGGAAGTTCCTCCACTACAACGCTCAGTACATCTTGGACCGCCTGCCGGCAATACCGCCAGGTTCAGACTCCAAGTAGTTGTTGCCGAAGGCACGACGCGAAGCAAGTTGCACTCGGATGGATGCTGCTTTTCGGAAGCAAGCTATGTAAGACCCGTTACGTACAGCGAGATGCGTGCTTCTACAATCTGCAGGACAGGTTGACAACCTGTCCTACAAGCTCATCTGCAGAGGTAAGCCCGGTGGAAATTCTTCCCTCCTTTTTTCCTATATTGAAGTTGCCGTCTACATTGACGTTTCATGACAATCTCGCGCAAGAACCTACTTAAGACCATTCATTATGTCCAAACTTACTCAATCGTCATCATGGAAAGCTCTCGAACAGCATCAACGAGAGATCGCCCCTCACCACATGCGTGAGATGTTCGCAGCCGATCCGCAACGGTTTGGGAGGTTCTCAGTCCGGTGGAATGATTTTCTTCTCGACTATTCGAAGAACCGAATTTCCGAACGGACGATGTCACTTTTGTTTGAGCTCGCTCGTGAAGCCGACCTGCGAACCCGCACCGAGCAAATGTTCACTGGTGAGAAGATCAACTCGACTGAACATCGCTCCGTGCTTCACATCGCCCTTCGCAACAGGTCCAACACACCCATCATGGTCGATGGCATCGATGTCATGCCCTCCGTGAACAAGGTGCTTGACCATATTCGCGCGTTCACAGAACAGGTCCGCAGTGGCGCGTGGAAAGGCTACACCGGTCTACCAATCACTGATATCGTCAACATCGGCATTGGCGGATCGGATCTTGGTCCCGTCATGGTGACAGAGGCGTTAAAGCACTATAGCCACCCTCGTCTCAACCTCCATTTCGTTTCAAACGTCGATGGAACGCACATCGCCGAAACAGTGAAACGATTGAGCCCCGAGACAACTCTCTTCATTATCGCATCGAAAACATTTACGACGCAGGAAACGATTGTCAATGCAGAGTCCGCGAAGCGATGGTTTCTGGAATGGGCCAAAGACCCTTCCGCTGTCGCCAAACATTTCGTCGCAGTCTCGACAAACGCGAACGCCGTTGCGGCGTTTGGCATCGATACAAAGAACATGTTCGAGTTCTGGGATTGGGTTGGCGGCCGATATTCTCTCTGGTCGGCAATCGGACTTTCCATCGCTCTCTCCATCGGCATGGAGAACTTTGACGAACTGCTCCTGGGCGCACACGAAATGGACCAACATTTCCGTACCGCTCCGTTCGAGAGAAACTTGCCGGTCATCCTTGGTTTGCTTGGAATCTGGTACAACAACTTCTTCGGTGCCGAGTCATCTGCCATCATTCCCTATGACCAATACCTCCACCGTTTCCCCGCGTATTTACAGCAAGGCGACATGGAGAGCAACGGCAAGGGGGTGACACGAGGCGGTCAACGGGTCGACTGTTCCACCGGTCCCATCATTTGGGGAGAACCCGGTACCAACGGCCAGCACGCGTTCTTCCAGCTTCTCCATCAGGGGACGAAGCTCATTCCCGTTGATTTTCTTGCGCCGGCACAATCGCACAACCCGATCGGCGAACATCACGCGATTCTTCTGTCGAACTTCTTTGCGCAGACCGAAGCTCTCATGAAGGGCAAGACAGAAGTTGAAGCACAGGCAGAGCTCGAAAAGGCCGGCCTGCACGGATCAGAGCTTGAGGCTCTCCTCCCCCATAAAGTTTTCCCGGGAAACCGTCCGACGAACACGATCCTTTTCAAGAAACTGACCTCCCGGACACTCGGTTCGCTCATTGCCCTCTACGAACACAAGATCTTCGTACAGGGAGTTCTTTGGGATGTGAATTCATTTGACCAATGGGGTGTCGAGCTTGGAAAGCAACTCGCGAAGGCGATACTCCCCGAGCTGACCACGAGTGCTCCCGTCACAAGCCACGACTCGTCGACGAACGGTTTGATTGACTTCTACAAGCGGAATCGCACGTAGTTGGCCGTTCCACGGAAGCGCAGAAACAGCCCCGTCGATTGGAGCAAAGCTCGGCTTTCCGAAGAGCGAGAAGCCCTCATCGTTATGTGGAAATCTAAGCTATTCCGCTTATGGTTTTTCTCACTTTTCTTTGTTAACCTTTTCAAGTCGTTTTAGCTCACTCGATTGATCTGAGGTGACAACCGAATAACCCGATCGTTTCAACGCATGTCTGTTTTCCACAAGGAACTACTGTTATGACTCGGCCCATTTACACCTACACCGTCGCTCCTGCTCTTCCGAAAGAACTTGAACCTCTTCATGAACTCGCGTACAACCTGCTCTGGGTCTGGGATCACGACCTGATGGAACTCCTCATTCGTTTGGATCCCGACCTCTGGGAAGAAACAAATCACAACCCCGTGCTGATGCTTGGGATGATCAGTCAAGAGCGCCTGAACGCAGCTTCCCGCGATGACGCTTTGCTCGCGCAACTCGAACGCGGGTTCGA
>JBGPAN010000491.1:0-3653 GCA_041480785.1 Bacteroidota bacterium
AGCTATGAAGAACCAGATCGGCATTGCCCCAAGTTCCTGGTACGGTTTCAGCAAGTCGTCTGGAGTCGCGCAAGACAACTATCGGCACAAGCTGACGCATAACAGCACCGCCCCTTACAATTGGACCGACAAGGAAATCGTGGATCTATGCAAGCTCGCAAGAATCAAGTTTGTCGTTGTCGATGCTGTAGCTTGTTTGGAGGAACACAAGGATGCCCAATGGGGTCTCAATGGTACCGTCACCAACCTCGTCAGGATGAACACGATCATCGCGGGTGTAGACCCCGTCGCGATCGATCATGTGTGCTGCCGCCTCATGGGCCTGAACCCGGATGATATCGAGAACATTACGCTGGGTGAGCGGGCAGGTCTCGGAACGAACGACCCCGCCCTGATCAACATCGTCGGGGCCAGCCTCGATGCGACAAAGAAGAGGTTCAAGAAGAACGCACAGCCGAGCGCTGTTTTCGGTCAGAGCAATCGGGACTGGTTGTTGAATGGCCCGTACTCGATCGGCAGCATCAGTAATCCGATCGACTATGAATTCATCCCAAAGGAAGCTTCCCTCTCCCCTACGGCCGGCGCCGAGAACTGGAGTCAAAGCACGTACTTCATCAATGACAGAATCAATTTGAAAGACTACTACCAGCTTGGAAGCTCTTCTCAGGTTGTGGCCTATGCGTTTGCCTACTTCTATGCCCCGGCAGACCAGCAAGCCGAACTCTGGGTTGGATCCGACGAGGCACTTAAAGTCTACATCAACGGAAGCGTCGTGTACACTTACAGCGGCACACGGAGCTTTGCCAATACAGCGTACTACAGTGAAACAAAGAGAGTCAGCATTAAGGGGGGACTCAACAGGCTTCTGGTGAAATCGTTGCAGAAAACCGGAAATTACGATTTCAGCCTCAACATCTGCGATGTGGAAACTGATGCATTGTATAGAGGCAACAGGATTTGGGGATTGAAGTTCACCACCGATCCGAGCCTCATTACAGGCGTTCAAGCTGAAACGGGACAGGTAGCAACAGAGTTCGAGTTGCAGAATGGTTATCCTAATCCGTTCAATAGTTCGATCAGAATCCCATTCAAAGCGCCAGATGGTCAACACACTGCCCTTCACGTCTACAACACGCTCGGGCAGAAGGTGAAAACGCTCTTCGACTCGAGGGCGGGTGTCGCCACGCATGCAGTAACGTGGGATGGAACTAACGAAGGAGGAGACATCGTCGCCTCGGGACCTTATCTTGTTGTATTGCTGCGCGACGGGAGGCCCTTGGCTACGAAGCGGATTGTCTTCCTCAAGTAAACCGGTCGGACGTATGTGAAATTCTATTTTCCAGAAAGGACTGACGGATGCAAATCGGCGTCTACAAAGTGAATATTACTCCCCCGATCCTGACCTGCTCCAATGGTGGATTTTATTACGATCCGATGGACTTCCACAAAGGAGTTCACGATGAGCTCTATGCCAGAGCGGTTGTACTTCGGGATGGTGAACGAAGTGCAGCGATTGTCTCCGTGGATCTCATCAATCTGCTGAGACCCTCCGTCTTGACTATCAAAGAGATGATCAAGAAACACTGTGCGATTCCCGGTGAAAACGTTATTCTCCATGCTACTCATCAACATTCAGGCCCCTTCTCATACAGGCACAAGGAGGGGGTGCGGAATGACGCCTACTGGACGGTCGTCGAACAGCAGATTGCCGGTGCTGTGTTCATGGCGCAGTCAGCGATGCTGGACGTTCTGGTTGGTGCGGGGACGAACACTCTCGACTACTCTTTGAACCGCCGCGTATTACAGGATGATGGCAAAGTCCTCTATCTGTCGAAACATCCGGGGCTCCAACCAAATCAAGCCGTCGACAATCAGGTCGGAGTTGTCTCGTTCCGAAAGCTGGATAAGAGACCGCTGGTCACGTTGATTAACTATTCGTGTCACCCGATTACTGTGGGTTTTGTTCCGCGCCTGATCTCTGCCGACTTTCCCGGAGCCGCGGTGAGGAATGTCGAGAAGCGCCTTTTCGGTACTGCGATCTATACAAACGGCGCATGCGGCGATGTCCATCCGAAAAAACACTGCGAGGGATTCGAAGCGATGGAGGACTTCGGGCAAGCGCTTGCTGACAGGGTATTGGAGACTGTTTCTTTTCTCGAGGTGAGCAAGGGCAACGCGTTGCGGGTTGCTTGTGAATCGGTTGCGCTCGAGCTCCTGCCTGAGAAAATGGACGAGAATGAGGAGATCAGGCAATTCAGGAAAGCGACCACATTCGAGTTTGAGATCACGGCAGTAGCTTTCAACGACATTGTGTTTGTCGGGATCCCCTGCGAGTACTTTGTCGAGTTCCAATTGCAGATCAAACGGCAGTCGCCGTTTAGACACACCTATCTTCTGACTACCAGCAATGGGTACGCAAGTTATGTACCGATGGCCGCAGCGTACGATCAGGGCGGCTACGAAGTGGGATCCACGAAGTTTCAGCGTGGATCCGGCGAGATCATTCGAGACAAAATCCTTGAGATTCTGACCAAACTCGTCGCCGGAGGATAGGGATGCAGGATTCATCACGATTGCTCGAGATAAGAGATCTCAAAGTGAACTTCTTTCTCGACGAAGGAACGGTCGAAGCAGTTCGAGGCATCAGCCTGGAGATTCATCGCAATCGGACGCTCGGCCTGGTCGGAGAAAGCGGATGCGGCAAGAGCGTCTTGTCGCAAGCCATCCTGCGTATCGTTCCCGATCCCGGAAAGATTGTTGAGGGACAAATACTGTTCTGGCGGAATGGCAACGAGCCGGTTGATCTCGTAAGGCTGGATCAGAAGGGGAGGGAAATTCGGAGCATCAGAGGAAAGGAGATTGCCATAATCTTCCAGGAGCCTATGACAGCCCTGAGCCCTCTGTATACGATTGGCAACCAAATCACTGAAGCAATTGTCTTGCATCAAGGCGTGGCGAAGAAGGAGGCACGCCAATTGGCGATCGAGATGCTCTCGAGAGTCGGCGTACCGAATCCGGATGTTCGGATCGATCAGTACCCATTCGAACTTTCAGGCGGATTACGCCAGAGAGCCGTTATTGCGATGGCTCTTGTTTGCCATCCCAAATTACTCATGGCCGATGAGCCGACCACCGCGCTCGATGTGACGATTCAGGCCCAGATCTTGAGACTCTTCCAGGATCTGCAGGCAGAATTCGATATGTCAGTTCTCTTCATCACGCACGATCTCTCAGTCATCTCGGAGATCGCGGACGAAGTTGTAGTCATGTATCTCGGCCGGTCTGTCGAACAGGGGCCCACGGAAGAGATATTTGCTTTTCCACGACACCCCTACACGCAGGGACTGCTGCGATCTGTTCACAGATTAGGTAGGGGTACTGGCGAACGGCTCGTGCCAATCAAGGGGACAATACCAGATCCGTTCGAGAAAGTCGCTGGATGCCCCTTCTATCCGCGGTGTCCTATCGGTGACGCGAAGAAATGTTTAGATGCAGTTCCGGCCCTGGCGCCGATTTCAGATGAACACAAAGTGGCCTGCTTCTTAGCTGGTCAGCAAAGCGCATAAGTATGGAGACTGATACCATTCTTTTGGATGTCAATAATCTCCGGAAGCATTTTCCGATCCAGAAGGGACTGCTGCGGAAAGTCCGCG
>JBGPAN010000492.1:0-3642 GCA_041480785.1 Bacteroidota bacterium
CCGCACTTCTAGTGAGGGTTTACGAAATGTCAGCTCAACGCCCAAATATAGTGCGTTCTCTCGGAAATACAAATACATCGCGTCTCTCTTTCAAAAAACCACGCAGGATTCAGGTTAAGCTAGTGACGTGAACGTTATTGACGTTACTTCCGCGACAATTCGAGACCGATTCCGAAAAATCGAGACGAGTTGATTGGCGCATAACAGAAAAGCAATTGCTCAAGATCACAATATCCAAGCGAAGCTCATAGCTCGGCGAGAGTGAGACAAGCGAGTTACTCATGCTGCTGTACCCGCGCTGTGCAGCTCACAGTGACGCCCCCAGCCCAACGCCTGAGAAACGTATGCCCAAGCAGTTTTCCGAAATCACTCAGGATTGTGTAAGCGACAATGTCCACTCCGCCCGGGCAAAAACCCCAGTACTTTCTTTCCAATGGCTCAAATCCGTAGGGACCCATCAACTGCAAAAGCTAGCTCTGTTCTCATCAATCAAGAAGTGGCTTCAGGCGAGGAACCATGGACTACTTCTCCGCCTCAATGACCTGATAGAATCCCCAGAATCTCCGCATGTGCCGATCGATAGTACGCAAGATCGGTCGGATGAATCGCAACACGCGGACGATGTCCACCAGCCGCGCGAAACCCACTGAGTAGTTAGTAACATGAACCACTCTGAAAGAAGAGAACATTCTACGAGCCTGACGGTTGGAAAAAGCCTTGAGAATCGGGACACCGAACAACTCGAGCAAGGCAGTGCCGGCCGGGTTATTTTTGCTCTGCCCTTTTCTCAGCTGCCGAGCCAACAACTGGCGTTGGCCGAAAATACCGTCGAGCAGGGCCGAAAGACCCCGAAAGAAACGTGTTGCCCACCATTTGGGATTGCCCGAGTGATAAAGCATCACGATCGCTTTTCCGTTTGAATTCAGCACACGGTGTATCTCGCGAATGCCTCGGTCTGGATTAGGTGTATGATGGAGGACTCCTACCGAGATTGCAACGTCGAAGGAATTGTCCGGGAACGGGAGACACTCTGCATCTGCGCGAATGATACTGACACTCTTTTCAATTCCGAGTTCGAGCGAACCTGCCTTGGAAACTTGAAGGGATGCGATGGACATATCCAGTCCATAGACCTGTGCCCCAAAAGCAGCAACGTGATTAAGTGTAGTTCCCTGGCCGCATCCAACTTCAACGACTCGCTTGCCTTTCCAAGCGTACTTGTCAAGCACTCCGTAAATATATGGTTCCGTGCGCCGAATCCATACCATGAATTCGTTGTAGTTGCTCCAGTTCCCGCCGCAGGGATTCGAATCCCAGAACGACGCCCCATCTTTCTTGAGATCGATGACATCACGTTTTTCAAGCTGACGCTTATTCAAAGGTCCCTCCTCTTTGAAACTGAATCCGCCCATTCTTTCAGAGTAACTAAAGCATAGTCTAGGGATATCGACCATTGTCTGATCATGCGATTCCAGTCCTTTGGCCAGCCACCTGCGGAACGCAGAAGGTACTATAGACACCATCCCGGAGTGCCGGGACCTGATCAAGTAAGTCAAGGCGAGTGAATTCGACAAAATGAAGTACAGGGCTTAGTCCGAGGTTTTGATGTAGGTGACCCTCGTAGATGTATATTAACAGACCCTGAACATCAATGCCAGTGTGACCAAATGCCTGGAGATATCCGAGCAGAGAATCGTGGTATCGGAGGTGGAAGACAGCAATCCCGAGTTCTCGCACGATATCGAAACACTTGCGAAAACCTCCTCTGGACGTGATGTTCCCTGAACAAACAAACGGGGTATTGGTTTTACTCTCATTCGCCGGTGTCCCCTGCGCGCTTCGAGAGAAATATACGTATGAATCCGATGGGAAAAACGACAATTTTCAACACGGTGGCAAATCCAAAACACTCGCAAAATATTGCTTCAAGAATTTCGCTTCACTTCCACTTTCAAGTACATTCACAAGGGCACAAAACCGAAGCGACTCGTCAGCCGATTTTCAGTTACTTCATAGCAGCAGCCAGAAGTACCATGAAGAGATCGTGTGGCGTTGTCTTCGACCCCTTGGATCCGCGTACGGATCGGCACACCAATGACATATTCGACTTGTGGTACCTTTGCCAACGAAGCTGCAAGGTCTTCATTGTTTGAGGTTGGCCATGAGCCATGGGACTGCTTGCTCACGCATTATCTCGGCGATTTTTGCTCGCTGCGAATCCGTCAAACATGCGTATACAGGCAAGTTAATAGTGCTCTGACTGCACTTCATAGCGTTGGGAAAGGACTGCTGATTTGCGTAAGGGGCAAAGGAGTTCATAGCCGGTATGCTGTATTCAATGAGCTCACCTAGCTGCACACCGAAACGCCGAAACAGACTTAGCACACTTTCACGATTGTCGACTCGTACCACGTAGTGAGAATAGGTCGCGCCGTCAACGATCGGAGGCAATGCTAAGCCGGGCAAACCTCTCAGGTGCGTGTCATAGTAACGAGCATTCTCCTGCCGACGACGAACAACTTCCGCATACTTCTTCAGTTGAACCAATCCAACAGCGGCCTCGAGCTCGAGCATCCGAGATGAGTAGTCGGGCGGGAAATGGATCTTATCGTCAAGGTGGTACGCCTTCGTAAGCGGATCGAGGAATTTAGTATTCCTCTCCAACCAATTCACCAGATAGTATGTGTGTTCGCTGAAGGTTGGATAAAGAGCCAGCAGATAGATCAAACGACGAATAGTCTTGAATAGAACAGGCCGATTAAAGTTCTTGCCTCTGAAATCCTGCATTCTCTCGTACAATTGCGCATCATTCGTTGTGATTATTCCACCCACGACTGATGTAATCATCTTGCTAATATCAAGACTGAACAAGGCAGCATCTCCATTGTTGCAGACGAGATTTCCCTTCCAACGCGCACCGAAGGAGTGTGCACAGTCCTGGATAACCCAGATCTTGTGGCCAATTCGTTCCTCCGCATCCCGCACGATCTGGCCCAAACGATCGAGGTCCAGAGGATAGCCAAACAGGTGAGTAGCAATGATCGCACGAGTGCGGTGATTAATGGCCTGTTCCAATTGATCCAGAATCATGTTATAGTCATACAGGCTTACGTCCACAAAACGCGGTGTGTTCCCGCTTAGAACAGTGGCATGAGCTACCACGACGCAGGTGTACGCAGGCATGACAATTTCTGCACCTTGGATGCCTAGTGCTTTGAAGAGTGCCCAGAGTGCGCTTCGACCGTAAGGAAAAGCGAGCGCATACTTTGCGTCAAAAGTACTTGCAAATGCCTGCTCAAACCGCTTCACCGCCCCTCGTTCCCTGCGCAGAACAGCGAGCAACTCTTCATTGCCTAGAAACGGTCTCAGACGTGGTATCACAGATGCTCCATAGTGCTTTTATCCCAGCTTTGCGGACCAACAAGATCCTGCAAAAGGAGTTCACAGCTCCTTGTCATACAAACACGCACTTTCTGTTGCTAGATCAGGTGTCGTTACACTTCGGTGACTTGGGGGAACTCGCCTCGCCAGCAACTCGCGATCCTGCAAACGTTGCTACCTCGCGGTTGCGGTTGTACCACCCGAGCTTAGAATTGCCAACATAGGACAAGACTGAAGAGAAGTGACACTCCCGGAGCGCAG
>JBGPAN010000493.1:0-3633 GCA_041480785.1 Bacteroidota bacterium
AATTAATCGACAATTATCTCGATCACAGACACCGAACATCGACAATTCATGAGCATGGACCACAAGAAACTGAACCGACTCGTAGCGTTTGGCGTCTTTCTCGCTTCAATCGCCGCATATCTGAAGACGCTTCCACCCACCATTGTCTTCTGGGACGTGAGCGAACACTGCACGGCTTCATACTTTTTGCAGGTGCAGCATCCGCCCGGATCTCCGCTCCTAACGCTCGTCCTCCGGATTGCCTCTATGCTGCCACTGTCGGCGGATATCGGCGTCCGGATGATCCTTTTCAATGTCTTCGCGAGCTGCGCGGTCATTGTTCTGCTTTATCTGATCACCGTTCGTTGCATACTGATGTGGCGATCGCAGCCGGCGACGCCGTTTGACGCGTTATCGATCTACGGGGCTGCTGCCGTCGGAGCGTTGACGCTTGCGTTCAGCACGACATTCTGGTTCAATACGATCGAAGTCGAAACGCGCAATACGAGTCTCCTTTTTACCGCTCTGATCATCTGGTTGGTTCTTCTCTGGTACGAGAAAGCTGAAGAGAAGCACAGTGATCTCTATCTCCTGATGATCACTTTTCTGGTAGGGCTGACGGCCGGAATTCACATCCACGGTCTGTTGGGATTTGTTGTCGCCATCCTTCTCGTCTACCTCCGTTTCTATCCGAAAACGCTCAGGGATTTTCTCTTTTCGGCTGACATAATCAAATTCGGGATTGTGGCCGTGCTGATTTTCATGGTGGCCTATCCTGGAATTGTTAAATGGTTTCCGTCGATGTTGGACAGCGACGTCTTCGGCATACATTCCTCCTTATGGATCGGCGTTGCAATAGGATTGGTGGTTGCCGCCATCTACCTGGTTTGGTATTCGACGAAAAAGAACAACCGGGTGCTGAACATCGGAGCGCTGGCGTTCCTCTTCATTTTGCTGGGGTATTCCACTTATGTGACTATTGTAATCCGGGCAAACGCCGGGACCCCCATGAATCAGAACGATCCGAGCACGCTCAGGCGGCTCATCGCCTATCTCGAGCGCGAACAGTACGGTGAGACGCCGCTGATGAACAGGCGGTTTTCCATGGAACCCGATAAGCAGGAGAGCTTCAAGAAGTATACGAGTGATTGGGATTACACGTGGAATTATCAGATCAAGCACATGTACTGGAGATACATCGCCTGGAATTTCATAGGCAAGGAAAGTGATGTGCAGGATGCTGACTGGCGTTTCTCACAGCTGTATGGTCTCCCGTTTCTCGTCGGACTCATTGGCTGCTATTACCATTGGAAGAAGCACCAGAAGATGGCTTTCATCATGTCGGTGTTCTTCATCCTCTCAGGACTCGCTTTGGCGGTCTACTTCAACATGCAGGAGCCGCAGCCGAGAGAGCGCGATTACTTCTTCGTGTACTCGGTTTTTGCATTCTGTTTCTGGATCGGTATCGGGACGCTGGCGATCGTCGACTATGTTCGTGAGCGAATCACAGCGCCCAACATGACCTCTCTCGCCTATGGCGCATTCGCGTTGGTGGTGGTTCTTGTCCCCGGCAATATGCTCCGGACAAACTACAAGCCGATGAACCGCACCGGACATTATCTTGCCTGGGACTATTCATACAATCTCCTCCAGAGCGTTGAGAAGGATGCCATCCTGATAACGGCGGGGGACAACGACACGTTTCCGCTCTGGTACTTGCAGGATGTCGAAGGTGTCCGTCGGGATGTGCGCATCGCGAATCTCAGCCTCGCCAACATGGATTACTACATCTTGCAGCTCAAGCATGCTCGTCCGTATGGCGCTAAGCCGGTGCCTATCAGCCTCGCCGATGAACAGATTGAAGGTATCGTGCCGATGGAGTATCAAACGCAAATGATACGCATTCCCATTCCAAGATTTGCGCTTGAAGGTCGGACCTCCCCCAGGGTCACAGTTGAAGGAGGAGCTTCGGCAGCTGCCGAGCAGGCGGACAGAGCAATCGTCGACACCATGAAATTCGTTATGCCTGCGACCCTGCACTTCGGAAATAGAGGTGCCCTGCGTGTTCAGGATATTCTGGTATTTGACATTGTTCGATCGATGCAATGGGAACGCCCAGTGTATTTTGCCATTACCGCCGGTGGAGATGATAGCAAGATCGGTTTGCGGGACTATCTTGAACTTGAGGGTCTGGCCTACAAACTGGTTCCCCGGAAAAGACAGGCTTTCTGGGCGGCCGTCAACGAAGAGAGAACGAGGGCACACCTGTTCACGGACGTGAAGCAACCCTCGAAGGAGCAGGCGTATGGGTGTCTCTGGCGCGGACTTCAGGACTCGACGGTCAAGTTTGATGAGAACCAGCGGCGAATGATTACCAGCTACCGGCAGCCATTCTACACCTTGGCGTTGTACCTTTCGAACGTCAAGAACAAGCCGGAAGAGATGAGTGCCGTTCTGGACCGAATGGAACAAGTGGTTCCCCGGCGTCTCCATCCAATGGATTTCCGCATCAAGGCAGACTTTGCAGTGTTTTACGGACTGGCAGGAAACAAAGTCAAACAAAAGGAATTCTTGAGAGAATTGGCTGACGAACTGGGTCCGATTGCAGACTCCGGGTCCGGTGAGCAGTTCTCACAATACCATCCGCTGGCGATTTTGCTCCAGGCGTACCAGGGACTGGATGAATATGACAAGGCTCTCGATGTGGTGCAGAGAATCCAGAGGACATTCGCATCAACTCCTGGTATACCAGAATTCTCGAATGCAAAGAAGGTTGAATTGGAGACGCTGAAGAAAGGGGCTGCTGAGGCTCCGAAAGGCGGTTCTCTGAAAGATTCTGTAACAAAATAGCCGATCTACCTCATGTTTGTCAGATTTAGGAAAAGGGCCCAGCAAATGCTGAGCCCTTTTTCGTTGTCTGCCGACCACAAAATGGGGGAGAAGTGCCATCCATGACGGAAACCACGGAGTTTGGTGACATGTGCTGCCCATCATAGCATCTTGGCATATTCGCAATTACTTTGGATACGAGCGACGGGATCCATATCCCCTCGACGGCAGAGACAAACAACTCCCACGATGCATTATGAAGAAGATCCTGCTTGTCGACGATGAGGGAGACCTCATCAGTTACATAGCGAGCGTTCTAAAGGAAGAAGGTTTTGATGTTAGCACGCGGCTGAGTGCCGAGGAAGCGCTGGGGAAGATCGCGTCGGACAAACCCGACCTGGTCATTTCCGACGTGCGCATGGAGCAGATGGACGGCTTCACGATGCTCGAGAAGATGAAGACGATGAAGGATTGCAGCAACGTCCCTGTGATCTTTCTCACCGCGATGGATGATCGCCTCGGTCAGCAGCAGGCAACCAAACTCGGTGCCACTGCCTACATCAGCAAACCATTCGATCTCGATGAACTGATTGGACTGGTGAAAAAGGTGTTGCCGTCGGCATAGACTTTTTCGAAAGAGTTTTTTCTGAGAACAGCATTCTGCAATCGCAGAGTGCTGTTTTTTTGGTGCGCCCGGCAGGGCGCATTTGCTAGGGAGTGTGAGACTCCTATGACCCCGGCAGGGGGAATCATGAGCCGAACGGCAAGGGTGTCCACCGCGAGGTGGAATCTGAAGGAAGCCGAAGGCGAAACGCTGGCCTGACG
>JBGPAN010000494.1:0-3625 GCA_041480785.1 Bacteroidota bacterium
CATCTTTGACGACATTGACGTCGCCGGCAACCAGTTTGAGCCCGGCATTTCGAAAGCTGGTGCCGGAATTATTCGTCACCGTTACCCATCCAGTGATGTCGATCTTGCTATCACTGGCGTTCAGTAGAGCCACATAATTGCAGGTCCAGGATAGCTGTCCCGCCAGGTAACTGATTTCGGATTTGTGCTGGCCATCCTTGTTTGAGTTCAGAAGCCATTCGAGCTGCGGTCGCAGAATCAATCCATCGGGCAACGATGGCAAGACCAGCCTGCCCGCCGGATTGATCTCGAGTTTGCCGTCAATCTCCGCTATCATTCCTCCGGTGGAGTAGTAACTCGGGGCCGGATTCCCATATTGAGGCTGATAGGCATAACCAGTGGCGATCAGCCTGCCTCGGACAGTGTATTCCTTCTTTGTCGATGGTTCCACACGGACGAATTCCACATCTTTTCCGATATACTTTTCCAGAAGCTTCGCCTGATGGACGAGGTCGTACTGATAATTCTGCTCGAGGACGCGAACACCTCGAGGATCGAACAGACTCAAATAATGGAGTGACGTTCCGTCGATCGTCGAAGGGATTTCCGGTAAGGTAACTCTGTTCATCCCCTTGAAGAGTTTGATTGTTCTCTCTTCGCGAATGAGAGAGAGGTTTTGATTGTAAATGGTGAGGTCAACCGATGTCCTGTCACCGGCGACGGACTGAGGGATCGATTGAGCGAACAACAAGGTTCCAAATCCCATCGTCAGCAGCATCTGCATCAAGAGCCCTAGTTTGCGTGTCATATTGCCCCCGTTGGTTGTTTGAATTAAGGTATGGTTATTAGTACTTTTTGGTGGCTTTCATCATTCACCTTGTGCTTATTGATGACATTAACTACTGAAAGGTAAATGAAGCCGTCCCTCTTTTTTCTTACGTCTGATACCAAAATCCTGGATCTCATCCGAAAGGGGGACGAGGAAGCCCTGGTGACGTTGTACGAGTCAAATCGGAAGCCGATCGCCACGTACATTTCACGCAACAGCGGAACGACGGAGGATGCCCAAGATGTGTTGCAGGAGTCTCTCGTGATTCTGTGGGAGCGAATCCGGACTGGAAGATTCGAGTATAAGGCGCAACTGAGTACATTCATTTACGCGACGGTGAAGAATTTGTGGTCGCAGCGATTACGGCAGAAAAAGCGTCTCTCGTCGGCGGAGATCGATCCTGAGGCGCATGAAGAGAAGGGTCCCTCTGTTCTTGATTGTCTTATTGCGACAGAGCAGGCAGCAATGGTCCGTGACGCCCTCGAAACGATCGGCGAGCAATGCAAGAAATTGCTCCTGCTTTTCTATTGGGAAGAACAGTCGATGGAGGAAATCGCAGCTCGCTTGGGGTTCGCGAATGCCGATACCGTCAAAGCGAAAAAATACCAATGCAAAAAAGCTCTGGAGCGAGCGCTGAGTCGACTCCAATAACGCCAAAGGACTACGGAAGTGTCTGAATCCAAGAATATCCATTGGGTGGAAAACGAAGACCTCCTTGAGGGGTTTGTGCTCGGTCGACTGGAACCCGCCGAGATGGCAAGGCTCGAGGAGCATCTTCAGGAGTGCGATCAATGCCGCAAGGCTGTGTCGAATGAGCGAGAGCTTGTTGCCGGCATCCGCCTGGCGGGACGCGAATCCGTGAAACACAGGCTGGCGCAAAGGATTGAACAGCGAAAAGAGCATGGTGCTAACTGGTATCGCGTGGCCGGAGTTGCGGCTGGAATTGTCCTCTTAGTGACCGTCGGCGTGTATAATAGATGGTTTACCGGCACGGAAACCCGCGTGGAAAAGCAGCACAGAGACGACAGAACAGAGAAACGCGCCGAGCCGTCTCCTTCGATCTCTCCCCAAGGGCAAGTGTCCAACGCACAGAAATCTCATGTCGGTGCTGCAAAACGAGCTGCGGATGAGGAAGGGCAAAAAGCCCCTGGTCTGGCTACCGCAGCCCCGAAAGCCGCAGGAGCGGAGTCGGGACGTGTCGCCGAGGCCCAAGTCGACAAACTCAATGACCTCAAGGCAACGGACGTCGCCAGAGAAGGGGAGAGACGTGAGAAGAAGGATCGAATTGCCGCAGTGGCAATGGCTTCAACGGTCGCAACCACTTGGGTGCAAGGAACTGTGATTACGGAACGCTACCAAAATCGTCCTGCCCTGCAGGAAATGGCGGCGAACGCAAAAGATGGGCGAGCTATGCTTCGAAAAGGAAAAGCGGAAAACATCTTGGCCGGCAAAGCAGCGGGCGCGGGAGTAAATGAAAATGTAGTTCAGAATTTCATCCTCTCCCAGAGACCTTCGTCTGACCTTCCACCATCTCAGCGGACGCAACAGCAAAGAGCATCTTCCGTTCAGACTCTCCTTCAGAAGAACCCGACGGGAACCCGCATCACTGTGTTCTTGGATTCACTCCTCACGAAAAAGGAATTTGACCAAACGCATGTTCAGACAATAGGCGAAGATTCGATCATCTTGAATCTCGGGAATCGGCTTGTCGGCTATAAACTCCCTCCTGATTGGACCGGTCAAGGTGTGCAGCAAACAAGGAAACAGAAATAGGAGTTTCACTCCCCCTGCGCCTCTGTAGAGGCCGTCACCTTCAATAGGCAATTCACTTGGCTGATTGCCCACTTCATCAGGTATTCCTACTTTTTGCTTTCTGTTGAGATTGCATTTCGTCCCTGCCGAAGTCCGTTTCGTCACATCGCCAATATCTTTCGTGTGGATCTAGTGGAAAACGATGTCCTTTCGTGGAACACGAAAGTGGGTCGATCGTCTAACGGTGAAAGAGTAATTCCCAACGAAACCATCGACAACAAAAAAGGAGAAATCGTCGTGAAACGGATACTAATCTTTGGATTTGTATTGTGTTCAGTGCTCGCGGGGTTTGCTGGTCCAGCCAATGCCCAAATGGTAAAGGTGCAAAAGAAAGAAATGGGTGCTTCCAAAGGTGGCTGGTTGGGTGTGACCATCCAGGACATCACTTCCGAAATGAAGAAAGCGATGGAGTTGAAATCAAGTGACGGAGCCCTCGTGAGTGACGTCGTGAAGAAAAGCCCCGCAGACTCGGCGGGTATCAAGGAGAAAGACGTCATTGTCCAGTTTGACGGGCAAACCATTTCGGATGCGTCGGAGTTGCAGAAAGCTGTTGCCGACACGAAGCCCGGGACGAAAGTGTCTGTCGTCGTATTGCGCAAGGGAGACAAGAAGACGATCGAGGTCGTTGTTGGCAAGCAAAAAGCGAGCAGGAATATCATGATCACATCGCCAAGAGGATTCAATGGACTCGAGATGTTCTCTGGTGCCCGGAATGCTCAGGGAATGGTGCTGAGACAACTGAACGACCAGCTGGCAAAGTATTTTGACGTTCCGGAAGGGACCGGTGTGCTCGTATGGGAGGTGGGAAAAGGGAGTGCAGCGGAGAAGGCAGGGGTCAATGCCGGTGATGTGATCACGGTGATCGGAAAGAAGAAGATCAAGGTGCTTCGTGATGTTTCGAGGGCTTTGGGGATCTATGATGAAGGGGAAAAGGCAGAAATCGAAATCGTGAGGAAAGGAGCCCGGAAGACTGTTACTCTGGAGGTTGAGGAAGGAAATGACGGG
>JBGPAN010000495.1:0-3618 GCA_041480785.1 Bacteroidota bacterium
CAGGAAGTACTCCTGACGACGAAGGCACGATCGAACCAATCATTCGTACTTGCTCTGGAGGCGTACAGCGGTCGGAAGCGTGATCTTAGCACGTTCAATTCCGCTCATCTCGTTGTCATCAACCCGGTTGCCCGTGCGCTCTACAATTCGCTGAACGCGATTCACGATCTTGAAAAGGTTTTGGGCCCCAACTCGGCGGAAACTAAGGAAGTAAGAGAGCTCATCCGCCAGACTCTGATTTTCCTAAAGTATTTCAAGCCGGATGGCGAGGAGTATCCGAATGCCATCGGCAGAGCACACAACTTCCTTACGCGCGTCCTTCAAACCGAGTTCAGGTCGAGCATCGCGGCTACCATTCACCTCGTTGCACAATCGCATATCGATGTCGTCTGGCTCTGGAGACTTCAGGAGACGAGGAAGAAGTGCGGGAGGACGTTTTCCACGGCGTTACGCTTGATGGAGGAATTTCCGGAATTCAATTTCACTCAAAGTCAGGCATTGCTGTACCAGATGACAAAAGAGCGCTACCCTGACCTGTACAAAGAAATCAAGACGAGGGTCGCGGAAGGCCGCTGGCAAGCGGTCGGATCGATGTGGGTTGAGCCTGACTGCAACATACCGAACGGAGAGTCCCTGGTGCGTCAGATTCTTCACGGCAAACGATTCTTCAAGAGTGAATTCGGTGTTGATTCGGACATCCTCTGGCTGCCCGACACCTTTGGATACAGCGGCGCTCTCCCGCAGATCATGAAGAAGTCCGGCATCAAATACTTTTTCACGACGAAGCTCGCCTGGAATGACACGAATCCATTCGACCACACCACGTTTTGGTGGCGCGGCATCGATGGGAGCAAGGTCCTGGCCCATTGTCCGCAGGTTGGACTGGAAGGAACGATCTCTCCCAAGGATCTAAGGAAGAGCTGGGAGAGTTTTCACGAAAAGGAAAAGACTTCGCATACGATGCAGACGTTTGGTCACGGCGACGGCGGAGGCGGCGTGACCACCGAGCAGATCGAGGCTTCCCGTGTCCTCGGATCGATTGTCGGTCTGCCCCCCTCTATTCTCTCGACTGCGTCGCAATTCTTCAGGACGATCGAGGAACAAGCAAAAGAGTTCGAAACATGGAGCGACGAACTCTACCTGGAGAAACACCGGGGCACGTACACAACACACGGATGGGTGAAGAAGGAGAACCGTCAGTCAGAAGCTCTGTTGTATACGACCGAGCTTCTCGCCGTTCTTGGGATGCTCATGGGCAAATCCTCTGCTTCACGGCGCTATCCTCAACAACACCTTGAGCGCGCGTGGAAATTGCTACTCTTGAATCAATTCCATGACATTGTCCCCGGTTCCGCGATCGCAGAAGCATATGACGACGTGAAGAAAGATTTTGCGACGCTGAAATCCGCCTGTGCCAACATCCAACAGCATGCGCTCTCCGGGTTTGTGGAAAAAGAAGCCTGGAAGAAAACGCCGAATGAATTCCGATACTCCGTGTTCAACTCTCTTGGCTGGGAACGCAACGAGTACGTGAGCTTTGAAGTGAAATCGCAAGAGAAGAGCTTTGTCGTTACCGATGGGAACGGAACTTCTGTAGAGCACCAGGTGCTGAGCAGAAGGAAGGGAACTACTCTCCTCCTCTGCTATCTCGAGGGCATTCCGCCCTTCTCCTTCAAGCAGATTGTCATCACTCCTTCAGATGCGAAACCAACCATCCCGGCTCCATGGAAAATGACGAATCACGTTGGTGAGACTCCACTTTACAGGATCCGTTTCGACTCGAAAGGGCAGCTCTCGTCGCTCCATGACAAGACGCTTCGACGCGAGTTGATCGCAAAGGGGGGGCGGGCGAATCAATTCCAGGCATACAAGGATCTCCCGAAGCAATGGGATGCCTGGGACATAGATCCGGAATATCCACATCGGCATATCGACCTTCTGCACTTCGAAAGACTTCGGATCATTGAGCAGGGACCGCTTCGGGCGCTGGTGCGACTTGAATTCCGCACGGAGGGTGGCTCGAAGATTGCGCAGGACTTGTTTCTTTACCACAAGTCACGGTGCATTGACTTCAAGACGGCAGTGACGTGGAGAGAGAAACAGACCCTATTGAAGGTCGCATTTCCTCTCAATGTCAAAACGCACTCTGCGACGTACGAGATTCAGTTCGGAGTCCTCCAGCGGACAACCCGGCCGACTGATCCGCGTGACAAGGCGAAATACGAGGTGCCTGCGCAGCAGTGGGCAGACCTCTCAGAGCAGAAATTCGGCGTCAGTTTGCTCAACGACTGCAAGTATGGTCATGATGCTTCAGGCACCACACTACGCCTTACACTGCTCCGGTCTCCCCACTATCCACATGCGATCGATCCGCTGCGGATGACGGACGACCGGGTGACAGACCAGGGCGAGCACCAATTCACGTACAGCCTGTTTCCCCATGCCGGAGATTGGCGCAACGGAGGAAGTATGCATAGGGCGCGTGAGTTGAACCAGCCCGTCGTTATTCTGCCCGGTACTGCGGCTTCGGTGCCTTCTCTTTTCACGATCTCCAGCGGCACTGTCATCGTCGACAGCGTCAAGAAAGCCGAAGACTCTGATGATGTGATCGTTCGACTTCACGAGGCTTGCGGGCAGTCGCTGAAGACGACTCTCACGTTCGGAGTGCGGGCAGATTCGGCGTCCGAATGCGATTTACTCGAGCAGGAGCTTACTCCACTGAAAATCGCCAGATCGAAAGTTTCGCTGAAATTCTCCCCCTTTGAGATCAAGACCCTCAAGGTAAGATTCAAGGCGAAGAAGTAGGAATGGCCCCGACACCAACCAAGCGCGTCCCCGACAAAGGAGTGGCATTGTTCGGGCATCCAGTATTTCGCCGTCTTGGTGGATCGAGCATTTTTCCACCGCGGCACGACAAGCCCCCCCCAGAGAAAATTGTTAGTCCATCTTCGCTCATTTGCTCTGAAAAATCAGGCGCTTATTGCGCGAGTTAGCTGCAATTGCCCTTCCTTCTTCCAAGAAACGAGCAACAGATAAAAAATATTTTCCGATTCCTATTCGTGGCGTTTTGCCTATCTATCAGCACGAATCCATTGCACGCCCAATGGATACAGACCGACGTACCTCATGGCAGTATCGTCTATGGCTTCGCCATCTCCGGGACAAATTTCTTTGCCGGAACAGACGGCGGGATTTTTCTATCCACCAACAACGGTTCAAGCTGGACTTCAGTCAGTACTGGCTTGACGGACAGTACTGTCCTTGCTCCTGCTGTCTCGGGCACAAACCTCTTTGCAGGGACTTATAACGGGGGCGTCTTCCTTTCCACTAACAACGGCACAAGCTGGACAGCCCTCAATGCCGGCTTGCCTACGGGGAATTCTGTCCATGCCCTTGCCGTCTCCCCCAACGGGGCAGGCGGCACAAATCTCGTTGCCGGGACACAAGGCCGGCGTCTTTCTTTCCACTAACAACGGCGCAATCTGGACTCCAGTCAATACTGGATTAACCAACGCTACCATCTATGCTTTCGCTGCCTCAGGAACGAATCTCTTTGCCGGGCACTATCATGCCGGTGTCTTTCTTCTAACCAACTTCCGAGCAGGGTGGACTGAGGCG
>JBGPAN010000496.1:0-3615 GCA_041480785.1 Bacteroidota bacterium
AGGACCATCGGGAAGATCAAGAAAAGAGTCACATAACTCGTAATCTGCTGAGCTTCCTGTTCGGTTGTTACAGGAGAACCGACTGCGACGAAGGTCGCCGAGTACAGCAGGTAGCCGAGCACCAAATACACTGCCGAGAGGAGCAGGTTCTCAAGCACAAACATGTTCGTTCCGGATTTGAGCGAAATCGCCAGACCGATGGCGCCCCAAATCAGAATCTGGAGAATCCCCAATCCGCTGAGGCCGAGAATCTTGCCAACCATCAGATCGCGCGCTGAGCATGAGGAAAGAAGCACCTCGATGACCCGGTTCGATTTCTCTTCAACTACACTTCGTATCAGCAGTTGTCCCGAGGTGAGGACCAGGAACATCATCATCATGATCACAATGTATCCGCTAAAGAACGTCTCGAGGAATCCAGATTCCTTTTCCTCCCCCTTCCCCGACACCTTGATGGACTTAACATCGACGCTGGCTGTGAGTTTCCTGATGAGCGTCGGATCAAGCCCCTGACCTCTGAGCCGGTGTTCAACAATGACTTCCTCAATCGTTCTCGAGAAGCGCTCCGTTAGACGGATGTTACCCACATTCTCTGCACGGAATTCGACCTTTCCGCTGTCGTACACGGTAGCGGGAATGGAGAAATAGCCTTCGATCTCCTTGCTGCTGATCAGTTTATTTGCCTCAACCTTCTGTTCCTCGGGCGATGCATCACCAGACAATTGGCGCAACACGTAGTTCGGCGTGCCGGTGGGGAGTTTGTACTTCTCACTCAATCTGGCTGCAAGAGGTTGCGCAATTGTGCCGGTATGATCAATCATGCCAATCGTGATGGCCTTGTCATCGGCTTTCGATGCGAGCAGGCCCGGCAGAATTCCAAAAACAGCCATGATCATCGGCATCAACACCAGAGAAATGATGAAGGCTTTCGACTTCACCTTCTCTATGAATTCCCACTTGGCAACGTCGAGGTATTTCATTCTATTGCCCCTCCTTCCAGTTTCTTCCGTTCATTCTCGACTTCCCTTCTTACCTTCATATATCGGAAGGTAGAGAAGAGGGTCAACAACAAGAATATACCTGGTACAATCCAGTCGGGATTTTTCGCAAAGAGGAGCATATAGAAGGAGAAAATGAAAAACATGGTTGCCCCCGCAAGAAGCGAGAACAACTCTTTCTTGAGACGTTTGTTGAGAGGCTGTCGCCTCGCTGGTGCCTGCGCGATTGTGGCTGCAGGCAATTCTTCCGGCGTCGCAGGCACACCGACCACGTTGATGAATATGGAATTCAGAGATGGCTCGACGATTTCGAACTTCCGGATATTCAGCCGATCACCGATGTTCGAGAGGACTTCACGGCTCTTGTGAATATCCACGAGCTCCAGTTCCGCATAGTTCTGATACACATCCGCCCGCTTCACAAGAGCAGAATTCTTGAGGAACTCGCCGTTTCCTTCATATTCGATCCTCAGGGAGTTCGTTCCATACTTTTTCTTGACATCCCGTAACGATCCACTGAGAACCGGCTTCCCTTTGTTGATCAAGCAGATATTGTCGCACATCTTTTCGACCTGCTCCATCTGATGCGTGGAAAACACGATCGCCACATTCTGTTGCCGCAGTTCCATCAGGATGTCTTTGAGGAGAATCTGATTAACCGGATCGAGGCCGGAGAAGGGTTCGTCGAGAATCAGGAGTTGGGGCTTGTGAAGAATAGAGATGATGAGCTGGACCTTCTGCTGATTGCCTTTCGAAAGTTCTTCAACTTTTCGATACGCATCGTCCTTGAGTCCGAACCTGTCCAGCCATTTGAACGCAATGGGCTTTGCATCGCGCTCGGCGATGCCTTTGAGCGAGGCAAAATACAGAATCGTGTTGATGATCTTGCTCTTTCGATACAGCCCACGCTCTTCAGGAAGATAGCCGATGATGTTCCACATCGCCGGCGTAAACGGCTTGCCGTCAAACGTGATCGTCCCGCTGTCCGGCGCGATAATGTTCAGGATAGTTCGGATTGCGGTGGTCTTCCCTGCTCCGTTCGGACCGAGAAGTCCGAAGAGCTCACCCCGCTGCACCTCAAGCGAGACACCATCGACTGCAACCACGGTGGCGAATGCTTTTCGGAGATTGACAACATTGAGCATGCGTGCGCCTTAAGGAGTATTTCGGTAAATCATCCGGGGAAACGGTATTGTCTCCCGAATGTGTTCGAGACCGCAGATCCAGCTCACTGTCCGCTCCACACCAAGCCCGAACCCCGCGTGCGGGACAGACCCGAACCGGCGAAGATCGAGGTACCACTCAAACGCTTCCTGCGGCAGATTGTGCTCTTTGATCCTGTCCAGAAGAGCCTGCAGGTCATCCTCACGCTGACTTCCGCCGATGATTTCCCCGTACCCTTCGGGCGCTAACACGTCTACGGCTAGTGCCAGGTTCGGATTCTGCGGATCGCGTTTCATGTAGAATGCCTTGACCTGGGCCGGATAACGGTGCACCATCACCGGTCGATCGAATTGCTCGGAAATGACCGTCTCATCCGTACCGCCGAGATCGTTTCCCCACTCGAAACTAATCCCCTTCTTACGAAGCATCTCGACGGCTTCGTCGTAGGAAATGCGAGGCAGCGGTGCTTTGACGTTCTGAAGCAACGTCGTGTTGCGCTCAAGCGCTTTGAGTTCTTTTTCGCAATCCTTCAACACATTCTGAACAACGTATTCCAGAAAATCCTCGGCGAGCTCCATGTCGTCATTGAGATCGTTAAAGGCAACTTCGGGTTCCACCATCCAGAATTCCGTCAAATGTCGACGGGTCTTCGATTTCTCCGCCCTGAACGTCGGACCGAAGCAGTACACCTTGCCCAAAGCCATCGCCCCCGCTTCTGCATAGAGCTGTCCTGATTGAGTCAGGTAGGCCTTCCCGAGATCGAAGTACTCCGTCTCGAACAATGTCGAGGTTCCTTCGCATGCCGCGGGGGTTAATATCGGTGAATCAACCAGCGTGAAGCCCCGGCCGTCGAAGAAATCACGTATTGCTTTGATGATCCGATGCCGCACACGCATGATGGCATGCTGACGGGAGGACCGGAGCCAGAGATGGCGCCGATCAGCAAGGAATTCAATTCCGTGTTCTTTTGGAGTAATCGGATATTCCAAAGCGATCGAAATAACCTTCACGTCGCTCACTTCAAGCTCAAATCCGCCGGGGGCACGGTCATCTTTTTTGACTTTTCCTGTCATTGAAAATGACGACTCCTGGGTCAAGGCATCAAACCTCTCAAAAACCTCGTCGCTCACGCCACCTTTGACCATCACGCCTTGAAGGATCCCCGTCCCGTCTCTCATCAGAAGGAACCGTACTTTGCCGCCGGAGCGCTTGTGATAGAGCCATCCACGGAGCTCCGCGACTTCACCCACATGCTCCCCCAAATTCTCAATATAGACGCGTTTCATGCTCTCAGATACCCTTATCGTTTGAAAAACTCGGGTTAATATAGTGAAGTAAACCGTTATCTTCAAATGTTTTCAGCAGTTTCAGCGTGTGGGACGGACTTGAGAACCGACAACAACAGCTGCAGCTTGCAAGGGAAAGGCTACGAGGGATTCGAGGAATCTGGAGG
>JBGPAN010000497.1:0-3613 GCA_041480785.1 Bacteroidota bacterium
CGGCTTGTCGATCAGGTAGATCGTCCGGCCCTTGACCTGATCGGCCGCAGAGACTTTCACCTTGGCTACATCTCCTTTTTGCCAGCCGCCAAATGTTTTCTCCAGTGTCGCAACGATGTCAGCCATTTTGACGTCCCCAACGACAATAAACGTTGCATTCGACGCTACAAAGTGCCTGGTGTAGAAGTCCTTCACATCATCCACGGTGAAGGACTTGATGGTCTGTTCCGTCCCCATTGTTCCTCTTCCGTATGGATGTTTCTCGCCAAAGACGAATTTCGAGGAGGCAAATGCCGCGACCATCGTCGGTTGATCGTACATCTGCACAAGCGCTGTGAGTCGCTCCTTGCGGAGGCGCTCGAGCTCCTTTGCCGGGAAGGTTGGTCGCAAAACGATGTCTGCAAACAGCTGAAACGCTTTGTCGAATTTCGAGAGCGGTGAGTAAAGGGAAACCCCGGACGTGTGGCTGCTTGCCACCGTGCCGATGGAAGCTCCCAGGTAATCGATGGCGTCTGCCAGTTCGAGCGATGACAAGGTGCCTGCGCCCTCTTTCAACATCGCGGCAGTCAGGCTCGCCAGACCGATTTTCTCTCCCGGTTCAATCGCCGAGCCGGTTCGGATGACGATGTTCATCTGCACCACCGGGACGTTGTGCTTTTCCATCACGAGAACGGGAATGCCGTTGGAGAGCGTGGCCTTCTGGATTGGTGGGAGGCTTAGCGATGGAGGTGCGCCGAGTTCCGGCGGTTTTGTGCGATCAGGTTTTTGCGCAACTGCATATGGTGCGATGAAGACTGCCAGAATTGCAAAAAGCGCAAGGATAGACGAGGCAATTCTCCGAGTCGTTTTCATGCTATTTGCCCTCCACGCTGATAAAGGTACCTGGGGCGGCAAGATCTTTCTTACCTCTCGGGACGATGCTGAGAACAACACGGCCATCGTCACGCAAGTACGTCTTTGCACAAGCGCTGATATCATCCGGATCCACGGCTCGGTACCGGTTGAGGTCCTCATTGAAGTAGTCAGGATTCCCCGTTGCAGTGAAGTATGAGTTCAGCTGATTGGCTTTTCCGCCAACCCGCTCGAGGCGACTTATGAAGCTTGACTCGTACTGGTTCACCGCACGTTCGACCTCGCGTTTCGATGGGAACTCTTTCTTGATCTTGTCGAGCTCCTCCTGAATAACCTTTTCTATTTCGGCCAACGAGTGCCCTGTACGGGCGGTGGCGACAATTTGGAACGCAGAGATCTGTTTCTGCGATGCCTGGTTCGCATACACGTCCTGGGCAATCTGCAATTCATAGACGAGGCGCTTGTAGAGGCGCGAGTTCTTCCCCCCGGATAGAATGTTTGCCAGCACATCAAGTTCGGCATCACCCGGAGTGAAAATTGCTGGCGAGAGCCAGGCCATGTACAGGCGCGGGAGCTGCACCCGATCTTCGAACGCTATACGCTTTTCCTGCGTGAGGCAGGCAGGAGGCGCATCGATCAATGGTACAGGGTCTCCGCGATGGACTTCACCGAACCACTTCATTACGAGAGCTTTCGTTTTCTCGACGTCGATATCGCCGGCGATGCAAAGGCTGGCATTGTTTGGAGCATAGTACGTCCGGAAGAACTGGACGACATCTTCGTACGAGGCAGCGGACAGATCTGTCATGCTGCCGATCGTTGGCCAGTGATACGGATGCGTTGGGGGATAGAGGTTCTCTTCTATCACAAGTGAGGACATGCCATACGGCCTGTTTTCATACGATTGACGGCGCTCGTTCTTTACAATGTCGCGCTGGGCATCAACGGCTTTGGGACTCATGGCATCGACGAGGTAGCCCATCCGGTCAGAGTCGAGAAACAGCGCAAGCTCCAGCGCGTTGCTCGGCAGGTCTTCAAAGTAGTTCGTTCGATCAGAGGTCGTTGACCCGTTGTTATTGCCCCCGGCCGCTTCAAGCCATTCGTCGAACTTCCCGGTTGGAACGTTTTTTGACCCCATAAACATCAAGTGTTCAAACAGGTGAGCGAAGCCAGTGCGGCCTGGTTTCTCATTGCCCGATCCAACGTGAAACCATGTGTTCACAGTGATGCGGGGTGTGCTGCGGTCTACATGGAGAATAACGTCCAGTCCATTTGGCAGAGCGAACCGCGTATACGGGACGTTGATCCTCAGATCTTGTGCGTACGCGATGGACACGCAGAAAACGAAGAAGGTAAGAAGTCTCTTCATGGAAGGATCCTAACAAGTGATGAGCTCTTGAGAGTAGGGGGGAAATGTGTTACCTACGTTAGAAAATTGTGCCTTCAAAGACAAGCTGCATTCCCGCACGGTAACAGTGGACTGCCTGCGTGTGTGGTCAAGGCAACCAAGGCCTTGCCTGACGCCATGGGAGTCATCGTCCTCGCAAATCTCTTCCGCTATTGACCAGCCCCACCGACTCCAGTGCGGTGCGAGTCTGAAGCCAGAGAAACCCTTCAGGCTTTGGCTGGCTGACATTCAAAGCAGGAACCTCCATCACTACATTCTTGAATCTGGACGCTCACCACAAGTGTTTCCTTCATTTTCTCTATCTTGATTGGTTTCTGACTGATCCTCTGCCTCCGATCACCATCCCGCAAAGGGTACGCTCGCGTCACAGGAGGCGACAGGTTCTCACCTGAATCCTTCTCCTTTCCATGAGATAGTCCTGTATTCCCATTTTTGACACCATTTTCAATTCAACTTGATTCTGGATCTTTTTTTCTTTAGTCTCATGCGGGTTTTTGCTGCTCTCCAGAAGGCTGCTCCTTCATTCGAGAGAGATATCGCAATTCTGATGAAAGCGTCCGAGGAGAAGGCTTTCCCTCCGCGCGCTTTTGCCAGCTTTCGCAGAAATCACACCTACACCGTGTTCACAATTTGGTCGGAACCAGCCAAAACGCATTGAGATTCAACTAGATGTAAAGTTCAGCCAGGAATTCCGTCGTGTCAGAGTGGGGCTACTGAGGAGATCGTTGGACCACTGGAGGTGCTTTATGTACCTGGGCACGAAACAGCTTACGCGAGCCCCAAGGAAAAGCTGCGCCTTGCTCTACGGCAAACTCGACATTGACGTTTGACAACTGTCGGCCGAAAGCTGACAACTGCTGACTGATAAGCGATTCCTGATTCCTTTTCTTCTCGCAGAAGGATCTTCTTTATGAAGCGACTCCTCTTCTTTCTCACACTTTTCTCTTCGCTTGCGATGGCACAGTACTCAGGGAAAATATCCGGCCGTGTCATCGATTCGAAGACAAAAGATGCACTTCCCATAGCGAACATTGTTATTCGCGGCACCACGTTCGGCGCGGCGTCAGATGTCGATGGTAACTATTACATCCTCAACATGCCCCCGGGGACCTACGACCTCACGGCATCCATCGTGGGATATCGTGCTGTGACAGAGAAAGGTGTCATCGTCCACACCAGCCGCACAACGACAATCGATTTCTCATTGGATGAGACGGCGCTCCAGGCAGCCGAAGTGGTCATCACAGCGACGCGCCCGGATGTGGAGAGAGAAAAGACGTCAACCAGTGAAATTCGACGCGGGGAGGAAGTGTTAAATGTCCCGGGCATTCAGGACATCGCCGACGTGTTGAC
>JBGPAN010000498.1:0-3609 GCA_041480785.1 Bacteroidota bacterium
AAAAATCAAGCTGAGAAAGAAACTGGGCAGGGCTGAGAAGAGATGAGCGATTGTGTAGCCCTGAGGCTCGATGGGTTCTGGTGCAGGCAGCGTCATAGGAATGAGAACCGTGAAGAGGTTCGACGAGAATATTCAGAAACCGTAACACGATTTCCGAGCTAGAACAGAATTCCTTCTACATACTTTGCTATCGCCGCCGAAGCCGTCAGCGCCGGCGACTCCATTCCGATCAGGTTGTAGAATCCTTCCAACCCCCTCTCCTTTTCATGCACGATGATCCAATCTTTCTCGTCCTCTCCCTTGCGCTGCAGCTTGGGTCGTATGCCACTCATGTCCGGCGATAGATCTTCATCGGCAATCGCAGGAAGAATCCGGCGAACGGACTCAGCAAACACGGCACGCTTCGACTCCGCGACGGAATAATCGCAGTTCAGCTCATCCATGTACTCGGTGTCGGGTCCCATCCTGAGGCGACCGCCGAGGTCAAGCACGACATGAACACCAAGCGTTTCTTTATGCGGCACCGGATAAACGAGGCGTGAAACCAGTTTGGCCTTCGTGGAAGCCACTGAAAAATACGAGCCCTTTGCGAACACCATTCGATATCCTGCTTTGTCGATATCGATGCCGACCATCTGCGCGACTCTGTCCGAATAAAGACCCGCAGAGTTGATGACGAGTTCACTCGTAAATGTGGAACGTTGCCCGCCTTCGCTCACTGTGATCGCGTACTCTCCTCCGCGCTTTTCGATTCCTACCGCTTCACAGTGATGCTGAACTGTCACTCCATTGTTCACCGCGATATGACAGTAGCAATCCATTAACTCGTGGGCGCTGACGATGCCGGTGGTCGGTGAGTATATCGCCCCTACAGTATGAATGTTGGGCTCCAGCTTGAGCGTCTGTTCCTTGCTGAACATCTCAAGCGGCACGCCGTTTTTCATCCCGTTGAGATAGGTCGACTCCAGGATCTTCAATTCACCGTCATTGGTTGCGGTTATGAGCTTGCCGATCTGTTTATGTCCAACGTTGTGCTTTCGACAAATCCTGTAAAGTTCTTCCCGCCCCTCCACGCATAACGTCGCCTTCAGGGAACCAGGATTGTAGTAGATGCCCGCATGAATGACCTCGCTGTTCCGACTCGAGGTCTCCATTCCGTATTTTTCGTTCTTCTCAACAATAACGAGGTTTTTGTGCTTCTCTGAGAGCCGGGCGGCAATTGCAAGCCCAACAACACCTGCTCCGATGACAGCTATTTCAAAATCAGCCATAGTTCGATGCAAAATGGATAGTTCAAAATGGTGAATTGCAGAAGGAAAATAGGAAAAACCCTTTTGAAAGGACAGGGGGGTTGTTCGGCGCTAGCGGCTTGCCGGAAAACGGTTTGCCGGCGCCATCCGATAAATCGGACGGCTCAATTTCTACAAAACCCGCCCCAAAGGGGTCCCTTTGGCGAAGCCATTCCTTCGGGACGGGAAGGGGTTTCGCGTTTTCAAAGGCGTCCCCGCCAGCCCAACTTTGATCTATGACGGCGGGCTAGGACTTGCCCGAAGGGGTCCCTCGGATAGTCGATGACGGGCTTTTTCAGCAACCTCCCAGGCTTGCATTGCCGGTCTTTCCGCTTCGATCTTGAGTCTGCCCGCTCCATTCTGCATGCTGCTTACTGCTTTTACTTTTTCCTCATTCATTGCTACCTTCTGACACACGTTCACCTCCATGCAGAAAAAGTGCTTTCGTCGATGCGCCAAAAGAGAGAATCTATGGGCATGGTTTTTCATTCTTTTCTCGTTCTCCTGTTCTCACTTTCGATGATAAATCCCGGGCTCTCTCAAAACCTTCAGAAGGGACAGGACTTGGACGCGAGGGTCAAGAAGTTTCTCAACAGCCGCGCAGGCCGTTGGCATGATCTCAATGTTCCAATGTCTGATGGCAAGTTGTTGTATGATCTGATCATCAAAGGAAAATACACCCGAGCGTTGGAGATCGGGACGTCGACGGGACACTCCGGAATTTGGATCGCCTGGGCGCTCAGCGAAACAGGCGGAAAGTTGATCACGATAGAGATCGACAAGGAACGTCACAAGCAGGCGTTGGCAAACTTCAAGGAAGCAGGTCTTTCCGAATACATTGATGCACGACTGGCCGATGCCCATGAGCTTGTCAAAAAACTTGAGGGTCCTTTCGATTTCGTTTTCTCAGATGCGGACAAAGAATGGTACAAGCAGTACTTTGTCGACGTTGCACCGAAACTCCTCGTTGGAGGATGTTTTGCCGCACACAACGTTTCCGGTCGTCGCGGCGGATACAATGGTATTCGGGAGTATGCTGAGTACGTAACGAGCCTCGAGAACTTTGAGACGACGTTCAATACCTCCGGCGCGGGAGTCGCCATCAGCTACAAGAAATCGGATCACTGACCACTTCTTAGAAAGCAAAGCCGTGATATGAGAATCGCTCTCATCCAGCAACGCGCCACCATCGACAAAGCAGCGAACCGCGCCAAGGGTCTTGAGAATGCCGAGAAGGCCGCGCAGCAAGGCGCACAAGTCATCTGTTTCGCTGAACTTGCATTCGAACCGTTTTACCCGCAAGACAGGGCGTCTGGTACCGTATCAGATCTGGCCGAAACCATTCCCGGTCCGACAACTGATGCGTTCGCCGTACTAGCACGGAAGTACGGAGTCTCATTTGTTCTGAATATCTTTGAGCGTGATGGCGATCGGACATACGATTCTTCCCCGGTGATCTCTCCTAAGGGCGAATTGCTTGGGAAGACGCGAATGGTGCACGTGCCTGATTACGCTTGCTTCCACGAAAGAGGCTATTACTCTTTGGGAGATCTCGGAGCACCAGTCTATGATACCGGTTTCGGCAAGATCGGAGTGGCCATTTGCTACGACCGACATTACCCTGAGTACATGCGAGGGCTTGCGCTTGCAGGAGCGGAAGTTGTGATCACTCCCCAAGCTGGAGCAGTCGATGAGTGGCCCGAAGGGCTTTACGAGGCAGAGATGAGGGTCGCTGCATTTCATAATGGATTTTTCACAGCTCTCTGCAACCGTGTGGGGAAAGAACCGAAGCTTGAGTTTTCAGGCGAGTCCTTTGTCTGCAATCCCGATGGCACTGTCATTGCACGCGCTGGGAAAGGATCGGAGGAGATACTTCAATGTGAGCTGGACCTTAGCCTGATTCCGCATTCGCATGCGCGTACCTTGTTTCTCCCAAATCGACGGGCGGAACTCTATGATGCGTGGCTGAAATGAAAGTATCGCAAAAAGAATGCTGGTCACTGCTCTTTGAAAACCGATCTGCGATTGCTATGTTGTAGTAACCAAGTCGAAGATTGCTTCAAGAACTGTTGTCAGGAGGAAATTTCGGACACTACAGGGTGAGGTTCGTCATTTTGGTTGTAGGCAAATCCCCCTCGGTCCCCCTTTGAGAAAGGGGGAGGTTCGTCATCTTTGGGGTACATTCCACCAGATTGAATGAGGTTGTCTCAAAAGTATTTTGACATCGTCGAGCAATAAAGAACAGGTAAAGCCATGCAAGTTACATGAGCGATAGACAGCTTGGGCGCAAGAGCGACCTTCTTCAAGTTGTGAGCAATGC
>JBGPAN010000499.1:0-3590 GCA_041480785.1 Bacteroidota bacterium
AGGCAGTGCCATCGTGAAACAGATTCTGGCCTTTGCTCGCGGTGTGCAAGGGGAGCGAGCTCTCATGCAACTGCGGCATCTGGTGGATGAGACGATGTCCATGGTCAGAGAGGCCTTCCCGAAATCGGTCTCGGTGAGAAAGGAAGTCCCAAAGAACATTTGGGCGATTCACGGTGATGCCACGCAGCTGCATCAACTGATAATGAACCTCTGTATCAATGCTCGAGACGCGATGCCAAATGGGGGGACCCTCACCCTGCGTGCAGAGAACGTGACCATTGACGAACAGTACGCACGCATGCATATTGATGCAAAACCGGGTCGGTTCGTGATGTTCGCTGTGGAGGACACGGGCACCGGTATGCCTCCGGAGGTCATCGATCATATCTTTGAGCCATTCTTCACAACCAAGGAGGTCGGGAAAGGCACAGGACTTGGTCTCTCGACCGCCTACACCGTCGTGAAACGCCATGAGGGATTCATCAACGTCTACAGCGAACTTCAGAAAGGAACTACCTTCAAAGTTTACCTTCCTGCTGCCGAAAAGGCAGAGGAGGAGACAATTGAACCTGAAGGCAAAAAACTTATGTCGGGTGAAGACGAACTCATTCTCGTAGTAGACGACGAGGCTTCGATTTGCCAAATCACCAGGCAGACGCTGGAGGCATTCAGATACCGGGTGATGACCGCATCCGATGGCACTGAAGCCGTTGCGCTCTATGCGTCCCACGGAAAGGATATCGCGTTAGTCCTGACCGACATGATGATGCCCTTTATGGATGGAGCTCGGACGATCCGCGCTTTGCACAAGCTAAACCCCGACGTAAAGGTCGTCGCTTCCAGCGGACTGACGGGCGATGGTCACGCTGGCAGGGACGGCGATCTCGGTGTCGATGTTTTTATTGCAAAGCCATACAGTGCCGAAACACTTTTGAAAACCATCCATTCGGTATTGCACCCGCAAGCCGAATGAGCACGTGAGCCACGCCCAGGATGAGTGGCTACAGAGCAAGTAGCGTTTTGTATTTGAAGCGCCAACATGCATGGACTCGGGGGATTTCAATCCGATCTGGAGCGATTCGAGAATGAGGATCATGTCCGTGATTGCGTGTCACCAGGAACACCGTGAGATCTGTCGATCTGAAAAGTTCATTGATTCCGTCAAAGAATATGGATTTTATCGGCCACTGCTGAACCAACCACAAACAATATGAAGAATACGAGAGAGACAATGGATGCCAAGAGAGCGCTGCGCATTCTCTTTGTTGAGGACCTTCCGTCTGACGAAGAATTGGCGAAGAGAGAAATCCGGAAGAGTGGACTCAAATTCGACTCGCAGAGGGTGGACACGAAGGATGCGTTCCTGCGGGCGTTAGAGGAATTCCGACCGGATGTGATTGTGTCAGACTATATGATGCCTGAATTCGACGGGATGCAGGCATTGAAGCTCTCGATGGAGCAAGACCCTCGGAGGCCGTTTATTCTCTTGACCGGCTCAATGAACGAGGAAACGGCTGTCGCGTGCATGAAAGCGGGGGCAACCGATTACGTCATCAAAGAACATATCGCGCGATTGCCGTTTGCGGTAAGGGAAGCGGTTGAGCAGAAGAAAATGCGGGCAGCTAAAGATGAAGCTGAACGCGCGCTGCGTGAGAGCGAAGAGAAATTCCGCCGGGTCGTCGAAACGGCGCTCGAAGGAGTATGGTTCCTAGACCGTGAATTCAAAACAACCGAAGTCAACGATGCGGTTGTGCGTATGCTGGGGTATAGCCCGGAGGAGTTGATCGGCAGACCGTTCGTCGACTTGTTGTTGGGTGAAGACCGCTCCACTCAAGTGCAGGAATTTCAACGGCGCGGAAGCGGACTGAGCGGGCAGTATGAGCGAAGACTCTTGTGTAAAGGTGGCGGCGTAAAATGGCTGTTTATTTCCGCCAAGGCAGTGATGAACACCGCCGGAGCGTTCGTCGGCTCCTTTGCCATGGTCACCGACATCACAGAGCGGAAGCGGGCGGAGGAGAAAATTGTTCTCCTTGCGCACACTGTGGAAAGCATTTCCGAGTGTGTGTGCATGACTGATCTGGATGACACAATCCTCTTCGTCAACCAAGCCTTTCTTACCACCTATGGTTATGACGAACAGGAACTACTGGGAAAGAACATCAAGATTGTGCGATCACCGAACAATCCTCCGGAGATTGTTCGCGGCATCAATACTGCGACGCTGGGTGGAGGCTGGCACGGGGAGCTGATGAATCGGACAAAGGACGGTCGCGAATTCCAGGTTTCATTCTCGACCTCCTTCGTTCGAGACAACTCGGGAAAACCGATCGCGCTCGTCGGAGTGACCACAGACATCACCGAGCGCAAGCATGTGGAAGAACGGCTTCGCGCGTCGGAGACGTACTACCGGACACTCACCGAAGCATCACCCGATGCCCTCATCATTACTGACATGAATGGTGCTCTTGCATTTGCATCCCCAAAAGCATTCGATATGTTCGGGGTTCCCCCCGAACAGATGATCATCGGTACGAGCATACTGAATTGGATCTCACCGGATGATCATGGATTAGTAAAGGCTCTTCTCCAGGCGCTCGCATCCGATGGATCGGCGCCCTCACAGCGAGAGATTCGACTTCTGAAGCACGACCGTACTCTCTTCTGGGGAGAAATTAACTCATCGTCGATCTCCGACGAGGGGGGGGGGACCATCGGCCTGCTGATAGCGTGTCGGGATATCAGCGACCGCAAGCGGGCGGAGGAGGCGCTGCGGGAGAATGAGCAGCGGACTCGGACATTCCTTGATTCGACTTCAGACATGGCTTTTCTGAAAGATGAGAGCCTCCGTCATATCATCGCAAATCGTGCTTTATGTAAGTTCTACGGCAAGACAGAAAGTGAGATCATCGGCAAGACCGATTTTGATCTGATGCCTGAGAACGCTGCCACGGGGTGCAGAAAGACGGATGAACAAACGCTGCGTTCGAATGCTCTTGTGATCTCTGAGGAAGTTGTGCAAGGGCGATACTATGAGTCGATGAGGTTTCCTGTCGAACTTGCAGAGGGGAGAAAGGGGGTTGGTGGGTACATCCGCGACATCACCGAGCACAAACTCGCCGAAGAAGCGAGCAACAAGGCGGCGGAGGCATTGCGTCAAAGCGAGGCCCGGTACCGGGCGGTTCTGCAATCTGCGAACGACGCCATCGTCACTGCAGACAGCAACGGGAGTATCTCCGGATGGAACAAGGGTGCCGAGCGAATGTTTGGCTACACATACGTGGAGGCTGTCGGAATATCATTGACACGCTTGATTCCTCAGAGCTTCCGCGCCGACCATGCCCAGGGACTAGAGACGTTGAAGGCCGGCCGGTATCCATTCATGGTCGGCAAGGCCATTGAAGTGAAAGGGGCGCGCAAGGATGGCACAGAGTTCCCGCTAGAACTCACCCTCGCTACATGGGAGGTCTCCGAAAGGCATTTTCATACAGCCATTATCCGTGACATCACCGAACGTAAGCGCGCGGAAGAAACAAGACTGCTTCAAACAACGGCGCTCGAATCAACGGTGAATGGGGTTGTCATCACGGACC
>JBGPAN010000500.1:0-3582 GCA_041480785.1 Bacteroidota bacterium
ACGTCTCCAGAATCTCCCGCCTTCAAAATCCCGTCTAACAAACGTGGTTTTGTCCCGTTTTACGGGATCCGCCTTATTCGAATTTTGAATGGCGGCGGAAAAAGCGGAATCGCTGACGAACCGCACGAACGCCTTCCAAGGTCGAAACGCCGTTAATCAGATGAAGCTCTCAAGTTAAAGCTTGAGTAGCGAGGAGGTAGTTAGGTCCGTATGTTCGGCGTACACCTTGCCCGACGGTTGAGTCGGGTTGTAAAAAAACAAGAAAGGACGTGTTCCATGGAAAAAGGAACAGTCAAATGGTTCAACGCAGCGAAGGGTTTTGGGTTCATTTCACGTGCTAGTGGCGAAGATGTATTCGTTCACTTCAAGGCGATCACAAGCGCCGGGTACAAGAGCCTGAACGAGGGTGACACGGTTGAATTTGATGTCGAGAAGGGCCCCAAAGGCCTTCAGGCGTCGAATGTCTCCGTGGTCTAATCGGATCTTCGTAGCTGTAACGAGAAGCCCCGTCTCTCTGAAAAGAGGGACGGGGCTTTGTGTTGAGTGACGCTCAATTTTCAACCGATGAGCTGGTCATGAGCTCATCGAGTTGTTCAAACAGTTTGCACTCCGCGAAAGAACGATATCCTCAACGGACGGATTATGGCTTTGCTTTTTGCCAGCCGGCTTTCATCTGTTCATGTAACTTTGCCACCAGTTCTTTGTATTCCGGTTTGGCATCGATGCATTCTTTGCATAACGGATCATTTTTTAGGTCGTACAATTCTGTAAACTTTACCTCTTTTGTTTTTTGATCGATCCATTCATTGTAGCGATATCGATCCGTCCTTATGGAATATCCCATCATATTACGCGGACGGGGATACTGACTGAATGCCGCTTTCTTCCAGGGCTTCTTCGGATCAGTGAGCAGGGGAACGATACTTACTCCTTCCAGATCGTTTGCGACAGGCAAACCGCAGAGTTCTGAAAGGGTTGGATAAATATCAACGAACTCGGTGAGCGCATTCACTCGTATCCCTTTGGGGGAATCGGGATCAGAGAGAATCATCGGAACATGGGTGTCCAATTCGAAGTTCGTGTGTTTACTCCATTGCGAGTACTCTCCTAGTTTCCAGCCATGGTCGCCCCAGAGTATGACAATGGTGTCTTTTCTCAGGTCTAATCTGTCGAGTTCCGCCAAGAGCTTCCCAACCTGGGCGTCCATGAAACTCACGCATGCATAGTATCCGTGAATCAGTTCTCTCGTTTTTGCTGCATCACATGGCCCGACATCCGGAATGTCTGAATAGGAACGAAGTTCATTCCAATTGGTAAAAGCAATGTCGGGTGCATTATGGGGCTTGTCGGGATACGGAAGCGGAATCTTACTGCGATCGTACAGGTCCCAGTATTTTTTTGGCGCGCAGAATGGCAAATGGGGTTTGCGAATTCCCACACCAAGAAAGAACGGTTGACGATCCTTTTCATTCTTCGCCTTTGCTTTTGGCGCAAGCCGGTTGAGTGATTCAATGGCCATTTCCGCAAGCTTACCATCCAGATACGCATTATCCGGTACATCGGCACATTCTGTTGCCGCAGCACGCATGTGGCCACCTTCTTCAGTCTCACTCTTGGTTTGCTTTCCACCCTCCTTCAGGAGCTTGAGGTTCTCCTCAAGAGCATATTGAGGTCCTTTCGGGTACCGATGAGGCACGCTATACGATGCTTCATCTTCTAACCCAACATGAAACAGTTTCCCCATTCCTTCGGAGAAATATCCGTTGTTCTTGAAATGCTGTTGAAGAGTGACAACATCTGGCAACGTTGTCCTGATGTGTGTTTTCAAATCATACACTTTGGTTGTGTCGGGTCTTTTTCCTGTCAGCAAACTTGCACGAGTCGGTCCGCACACCGCTTGTTGGCAGTATGTTCGTTCGAAGAGAACGCCGCTTTTGGCAAGGGCATCAATATGGGGAGACTTGACGATCGGATGGCCATAGCATCCCAATTCCGGACGAAGATCATCAACAGCGATGAAAAGTACATTTTTCCTTCTGGCTGTTATCGAGGTGAGTTCTGGTAGACTCTCTCCAAACAGTTTTTTGATCGGAGAATAGCCGATCATGCCTCCAACACTGAGAACTGCAGCGCTTGACAAGAAATCACGTCGTGTACGGTTCATTGGTTCCTCTCGATACTTTTCATGATGAAAGAGGTCACATGGTTGTGGCTAAGGGCATCACGCCACGATGGTCACGAGAAGGTTATACCGAACGAGGAACTTCGCACAGTTGACATCCGATGGAATAATGTATGGTCGAATTCCATTTCCCTGCGTCTTGCGTTCTCGAACCTTTTATCGTCGGATGTCACAGAATCGATTACAGGCGCAGCTTTATTCCGCCTGTGATCGGCAGATAGATGGTGCGGAGGCCACTGTTGAGCCCACTCGCATAGCGAGCCTCAACAAACATATCGAAGGATTGTGTTATTCGAACATCAAAACCCATCCCGAATTGAAAAAACGCCGAGGTTTCAACCCCGCCGGTAATAGTCTGCTGTGCGGTCATCGAAACATCTGAACCGTTGATCGAGAGAACGCTCGTCGTCGGCAGTTTGATTTCACTAAGGGAGAAACGCATCACACCGATACCGCCGATGAAGTACGGAGACAGCAATCCGGAGAGTCTGGAAGGAGCCATGCGCACATTGGCCGACACCGTCGTCACCGTGCTTGGATCAGCGGATGGATTTAACGAGACATGATCAAAAACCCAGCAATCACGTAAGTACTCAGTGTCGAATCCCCTATTCACCCCATCTTTGTTCAGCTTGAATTGATAATACTCGAACGAACCAACAAGTGTTATGGATTGTGACAGGGGAAATCCAGCTCGCAGCCCACCCCCATATTGCACGTTCCAATAGTCTGCGAACGTCATGGGAGAAGATGGAAAAGCGAACCCGCTGCTTACAGAGATTTCCACACCAGGGTTCTGCTGCGCATTCACCGTCGTGATGGTCAACAGGAGGAGTAAGAATAACAAACTTGATCGTTTCATGATTGTTTCCCCGAATAACATGAATGTCCAATTCGTCATTGATGCGCCGAACATTATTTGAAGTAGTAAGAGACCAATTCGTCGCGACGCACACGAACCATTTTCCCGCCGGGTGTCCGTTGAAATCTCTCAATTAGGAAAAGCCCAAATCCTGGCTTGAAGTAATAATTGGTGTAATCCGCGCGTAGTGCGTAGGACTCCCGATACTGAAAATAGGGCGCTGAACCCAGGGTCGTCCTCAGTGTATCTGCTCCTTTTGAAACGAGCGTGGATCTCACAGAATCAGCATTGTAGATGAAGCGATCACCTGATGCCCATAGGATAGTATCTTTGCCGATGTACCGCATCGGAGTCACATCACCGATGGAAGCCCTGAAATTGAACGCAGACTGTTCGAGAAACCGGGTATCATCAGATTTTCGGATACGCAAGTTCTCCAAACTGTCGACCTGCCAGCAAGTCGTAGCTCCCGATTCCCCTTGAAGGAGACACCACACGAGCGCTCCCCGCGTCAAGGATTTCTTGCCCGCACTCGACA
>JBGPAN010000501.1:0-3582 GCA_041480785.1 Bacteroidota bacterium
CCCGCCGTTGCCGAGGCATCGACAAGTACGTCTCTTCAAGAGCTCGACTCACGATAGACGAATTGCATTGCCTCAGCGTGCTGTTCTCCGAGCACCCATCATCTGTGAAGAGACTCAGTGAACTGATCAATGTGAGCAGTACCCGCGCGTCGAAGATTCTAAAGGATCTTGAGCAGCGCGGCTTTGTCTCACGCAATCCCGATACAGAGGATCGACGCAAGGAGCAGGTTCTCCTCACTGAGACAGGCTCTTTGACTGTAAACAAGATCCTGTCGTTCTATACTGAGATCGGCAGTGAGTTGATCACAAGTTGGCGACAAGAACTGGCGCAGGATTTTTCCTGGCTGCTGCAGACAGTACATCAGGCTAAGTAGACTGACTCCGATGCTTATTCCGATTCATGTCCCTCAGAAGAACCGCCTAACGATCATCGGACTGGGTAACGAGATGCTCTCAGACGACGGATTGGGGATCAGGGTTGTACGCGAGCTCAAGAACCGTCTCGACGATCGTTCCGTGGCATTTGAAGAACTTTCAGTGGGTGGGCTTCAGCTATTCGACTATCTCGTCGGAACCGAGGAATGCATCATCGTCGATGCCATCAAGACCGGGACGCAACCGGCTGGGACGCTCCTGCGATTTGTCCAGACCGCTGACAACGAACCGGTGACACTCACGTCTTCTCATCAAATCGATCTTGGTCAAATCCTCGGTCTCGCGCGCTTCATGGGAGCCTCACTCCCGAAGAGACTTACGGTCTACGGAATAGAGGCAGACGATATTACGACGTTTCGAGAATCATGCACAGAGCAAGTGTCAAAAGCAATTCCGAAGCTTGTGGACGCAATTTGCAGCGATGTTCAGACGGATCATGCTGAACACACGCCATGCACTGACAAATGGCACATCATCAATGACCTGGTAACAGACTGACGGACAACGGAGCTATTATGGAACATGCCACCCTTCAACTTCCCGGACTGATGACACGAACTGAAGCCGATCTGAGGCAAATCTTCCTCAGGCAGGTAGAAGCCATTCCGGCGGGCGAGCGCATCAAGCGATGTATCCAGTGCGGGACATGCACGGGCTCATGCCCTGTGAGCTACGCCATGGACATTTCTCCCCGGCAGCTCATAGCGCTGTTCCGTGCGGGTGAACTGGAAACCATCATGAGAAGTCGCTCCATATGGATCTGTGCTTCGTGCTATGCCTGTACCACGCGATGCCCGTCAGGGATCAAGATTACAGACGTCATCTATGCGCTGAAGCGTACAGTCATGGAAAAAGAGTATGAGTCAAAGGCGCCACAAGTACAGGTGCTGGCGAAATTGTTTGTCGACAATCTGATAAGCTATGGCCGGCTGCATGAGGGAACGCTCATCAGGAAATACTATATGAAGACCGGCATCTTCAAGCTCTTTGGCTTCATCCCGCTGGTGAAGAAGATGTATGAAACGAAACGGCTTGCGTTGTTTCCAAAGAAGATCAAGGAGCACCAGTCGTTGTCCCGCATCATCAAGAAGGCACAGGAAATCGAGATGCGGCACGTTCCGGACAAGCTTGAATACTCGCCCGAGTTTGTCGGCTACCGAGGGCTCGGTGAGATGAAACTTGAATCCAGAAAGGGAGAGTGACCGTGAAATACGCGTATTACCCCGGTTGCAGCCTCGAGAAAACGCAGCGAGGCTATGATGAATCAGTGAGGGCAGTGTTCAGGGCGCTTGACCAGGAACTGGTTGAGATCGATGACTGGAACTGTTGTGGCGCGACGATGTACATGTCAGTCAAGGAAACCGTCTCCCTCGCCGTCTCGGCACGCAATCTGGCGCTTGCAGAGAAAATGGGGCTCGAGATACTTGCCCCGTGCAGCTCTTGCTTTACCACGCTCTCCAAGACGAACCGGATACTGAACGAAATTCCTGAAATGCATCGGGATGTCAATGAGGCTCTGGCCGAAGGGGGATTGAGTTACAGTGGAAAGGTCCGGGTGCGTCATCCTCTGGATATCCTCATGAATGATATCGGCCTGGAGACAGTCCGTGCCAAGTTCCAGCGGAACCTGAAGGGACTGAAGATCGCCCCATACTACGGATGTCAAATTGTTCGACCTGACAAGACGTTCGATGACCGGGAAAACCCCATGTTGTTGGATCGGTTGTTCCGTGCGTGCGGTGGTGACGTCGTCTATTTCCCGATGAAGCTACGGTGTTGCGGGGGAATGCTGATGACAACATTCGAAGAGACGGCATTGAAGCTCAACAAGGAGCTTCTCGAGTGTGCACTGGACAATGGCGCCGATGTGATGGTCACGACATGCCCGCTCTGTCATTTCAACCTCGAGGCATACCAGGGGAAGATCAACAAATTCTACAAAACGACCTTCCATATTCCCATCATGTACTTCACGCAATTGCTTGGAATTGCTCTTGGCCTTTCGGGCAAAAGCCTGGGGTTGGATTCTTCGTTTATTCCCCTTGGCGGGAAGATCAACTCGTTAGCGGAGGCTCACTATGCCTGAGAATCTGAAGCCAACCAACGGAAATGGTCAGATAAAAATCGGCGTCTACATTTGCCATTGCGGTGTGAATATTGCAGCCACAGTCAATGTCGCGGAGCTGCGCGATTTCATAGCAAAGCAACCGCACGTGGCCATTGCGCGTGACTACAAGTTCATGTGCTCCGACCCGGGACAAGATTTGATCAAGCAGGACATCAAGAATCTCGGCATCAACAGAGTTGTCGTGGCCGCATGCTCGCCCTTGATGCATGAACTGACATTTCGTTTGGCCGCAGAGTCAGCCGGCTTGAACCGGTACCTGGTTCAGATCGCGAATATCCGGGAACACTGCGCGTGGGTTCACGATGATCGGGAGCAGGCGACCAAGAAGGCGTGTGCGTTGGTCAATGCTGCTGTGCGGCGGGTTGCGCTTCAGGTGCCGCTCCAGATTACGCGCCAACCGGTGAACAAAGCCACCATGATTGTGGGAGGCGGAATCGCAGGCATCCAGGCGGCACTGGAGATTGCCAATGCCGGGTACCACGTCTACCTGGTCGAGAAAGAGCCGACAATCGGTGGGAGAATGGGGCAGTTCGACAAGACATTCCCGACCCTTGATTGCGCAGCGTGCATCCTGACGCCGAAGATGGTATCGGTTGGCCACCGGAAAGACATCACGTTGTTGACGTACTCGGAGGTGGAAAATGTCTCCGGCTACATCGGCAATTTCAAGATACGCGTTCGGAAGAAAGCGCGTTATGTCGATACTGAAAAGTGCACCGGGTGTGGGCAATGCTGGAGCAATTGTCCCGCAGTGCGTATTCCATCGGGGCGCTCCATCACCATTGGCGATCAGCTCATAAACGAAATCTCCACGCGACCTAAGGAGTAAAGGGGGCAACGATGCTTCTGTCAGACCTTCAAGGCCTTCTGCTGTGTGAGGTGTTTACCGGGGAGGAACATCTCGACCGTCCGGTGATCTACGGATGTGCTTCTGATCTCATGAGTGATGTTCTCGCATTTTCGCGGTCAGGGGCGCTTCTTCTCACCGGTCTGGTGAATGTTCAGACAGTGCAAACGGC
>JBGPAN010000502.1:0-3577 GCA_041480785.1 Bacteroidota bacterium
CTCAGAAGTCCCTTCGTAGATCTCGGTGATTTTTGAATCGCGCAGAAACCTTTCTACATGGTATTCACGCATATACCCATAGCCGCCGTGAATTTGCACTGATTCAAGAGCACATTGCACGGCGATCTTGGAGGCAAACAATTTTGCCATGGCCGCGGATGCCCCGAACGGCTCCTTTCTATCCTTCATGCAGGCCGCATGGAAAATCAGATACCGGGCCGCCTCAATGTTTGTTGCCATTTCGGCAAGTTTGAACTGCATCGCCTGAAGTCCCGCGATCGGACGGTCGAATGCTTTACGCTCATGGCTGTACTTGATCGCTGCTTCCAGCGAGGCTTCTGCAATCGCGAGCCCCTGCGTAGCGATTCCAATTCTTCCACCGTCGAGCGTCTTCAGAGCGAACTTTATCCCAAATCCTTCCTCCCCAATTCTATTGCCAACGGGCACCCTGCAGTCCTCGAACGCAAGAGAGACCGTATCTGAGCTCCTGATCCCCATCTTCTTTTCTTTTTTAGCAACAACAAACCCCGGAGTCCCTTTCTCGACAATGAAAGCACTGATTCCCTTTGTCCCTTTTGTCTTGTCCGTCGCAGCGATCAGAAGCACAACATCGGCGTTCGATCCATTCGTAATGAAGTTTTTAGTGCCATTGATGATATACGAGTCACCATCACGGCGAGCTGTTGTTCGTTGGTTCGTGGCATCGCTTCCTGCTTCCGGTTCTGAGAGTGCGAACGCCCCCAATTTCCGTCCAGATGCCAAATCGACGAGATACCGTTGCTTCTGATCCTCCGAGCCGTGAGCGTCAAGGCCCCAACACACCAGAGAGTTGTTTACCGACATGATGACGCATGCTGATGCATCGACCATCCCGATCTCTTCCAGGGCAATGACATACGACATCGTATCAAGACCGGCCCCACCGTACTGCTCGGGAACCATCATGCCCATGAATCCAAGCTCTCCCATTTTTCGAACGCTCTCGTACGGAAACTCTTCCTTCTCATCGCGCTCGATCACGGATTTTGCCAACTCCTCGCGGGCAAATTGTCGGGCTGTCTCCCGAATCATTTGATGTGTTTCCGAGAACTGAAAGTTCATTGGATTCTATGATCCGGTTGTGTAGGAATAGAAACCTTTGCCGGTCTTGCAACCCAAATGGCCGGCAGCAACCATCTTTTTGAGCAAAGGACAAGGTCGGTATTTGGAATCCCCCAACCCTTTGTGAAGCACTTCCATGATGGAGAGGCACACATCAAGGCCGATGAAATCGGCAAGAGCCAAAGGACCCATAGGATGATTCATTCCGAGTTTCATCACTATGTCGATTGATTCAGGAGTTGCTACCCCTTCCATCACACAGTACATAGCTTCATTCAACATGGGAAGAAGTACCCGGTTGGATACAAAACCGGGATAATCGCTGACCTCCACCGGAACTTTTTCGAGCGACTCCGATAATGACTTGACTGCCAGAAATGTCTCGTTCGACGTTGCAAGGCCGCGGATGACTTCAACCAGTTTCATCACAGGCACGGGATTCATGAAGTGCATGCCAATAACCCTGTCCGGCCGCGAGGTGACCGCCGCGAGGTCGGTGATGGAAATTGAAGATGTGTTCGAAGCGATAATGCAGCTTGTTGGCGCGAACTTGTCGATATCCCTGAAGAGCTGCTTCTTGATCGACTCATTCTCCGTCGCTGCCTCGATGACGATATCAGCCTTTTGTGACCCACCCTGCACATCCAATGTCGGATGAATTCGAGCAAGTGTTTGAGCCTTTTGTTCCTCTGTGATAGTCCCTTTCTTCACCTGGCGATCCAGGTTGCCTCGTATCGTGTTTAAGGCTCGATCGAGGAACTCCTGCTTCACGTCGCACAGCGTGACCGGATAACCATATTGCGCAAACACATGAGCGATCCCATTGCCCATTGTTCCGGATCCAACGACCGTCACAGCCTTCATCGTCTCTGAGCTCATAGCGTTCTGCCTCTCGAATCAACTTCCTCATTACTGACTTGTTAGTTCAGCATTTCCACAATGAGCGCGCTGGCTTCTCCGCCCCCGATGCAGATCGCCGCCATTCCTCGCTTCGTGCCTCGCTGCTTCAAGGCATGCAACAGGGTCACGAGAATACGTGCTCCGCTGGCGCCGATCGGATGTCCAAGCGCCACAGCTCCACCATTCACATTGAGCTTCTCAGACTTGATCCCGACAATTTTCTGAACTGCCAGTGACACAACTGCGAATGCCTCATTGATCTCGAAAAGGTCGATGTCCTGAACCTTGAGTCCGGCTTTGCTAAGGACTTTGCTTATCGCATCTGCTGGAGCCGTAGTGAACCACTCGGGTTTCTTCGCCGAAGATCCATGCGCGACCACCCGAGCGATTGGTATTACGCCAAGTGCTTTTGCGCGATCGGCAGACATAAGAACAAGAGCGGCTGCGCCGTCATTGATCTTCGATGCATTTGCTGCGGTGACGGTGCCATCCTGCTGAAAGGCCGGTTTGAGCTTTGGCACCTTATCAAAATTCGTCTTGAACGGCTCCTCGTCCTGCTCAACGATCGTATCGCCCTGTTTGCCCTTGATCGTGACCGCAAGAGTCTCTGTCTTGAATCTCCCCTCCGCGATTGCGCTTTGCGCGCGTTTGTAGCTTTGAATCGCGAACTCGTCCTGTGCCTCACGTGGAATGGCACATTCCCTTGCACAGATCTCAGCTGCATTTCCCATATGGAAGTCGTTGTACACATCCCAAAGCCCGTCGCGGATCATCGAATCGATGAGTTTGCCATGACCCATCCTGTAACCGTCCCGCGCCTTTTCCAAGATGTACGGGCTATTCGACATGCTTTCCATTCCGCCAGCCACTACAACCGAGGCATCACCCAGGGCTATCGCCTGACTAGCGAGCATGACTGACTTGAGTCCCGAACCGCACATCTTGTTGATTGTCAGACACTCGACTGAATCCGGCAACCCTGCGTACAGTGCAGCCTGGCGTGCAGGCGCCTGACCAAGCCCAGCGGTCAGGACATTCCCGAGGATGACCTCCCCGACGTCACTTTTCTTGATCCCCGACCGCTTCACCGCCTCTTCAACAACCAGCGCACCCAGCCGCGGCGCAGCCAGCGAACTAAGCGAGCCCATAAAGGAGCCAATAGCAGTGCGACAGGCACTGACGATGACGACATCGTTTGCCATAGACAAATCTCTCAACAGTGTAGAAAACAATAAGGAAAGTCTGTGTTACGCGCTCTTGAAGCTCAGCGGGTCCCCGCTCCAGACGGTCAACTGTTCATCGACTTGAGGAATTCCTTGTTGGATTTTGTTCCGCGCATCTTCTCCAACAGAAATTCCATCGCCTCAACGGGTGTGAGATCACTCACCAGTTTGCGAATAATCCATACCCGATTGAGTTCTTCAGGATCCTGCAACAGTTCCTCTTTTCGTGTCCCCGATCGATTGACGTCGATTGCCGGGAATACGCGCCGATCGCTGATTTTTCTGTCGAGCACAATTTCGTTGTTGCCCGTTCCTTTGAACTCTTCGAAGATCACTTCATCCATCCTGCTCCC
>JBGPAN010000503.1:0-3566 GCA_041480785.1 Bacteroidota bacterium
GGATTCTGTCCTTGTCATTCAACAGTTGAGTGCCGGTCACAACAACGCGGTCCGATGTCTGAAGACCACCCGTGATTTCCACCAAATCTCCCGTTGCGTTTCCCGTCGTCACTGTTTTCATCACCGCAATTGAATCCAACGCCGTGAAGACTACTTTTTTGCCTTCACGTTCCGTCACCGCAGCGAGCGGGACAAACATAGCGGTACGCGTTTGAAGGACAAACTCAGCCTGAATAAACATGCCGGGCTTGAGCAGGTGCTTTGGATTCGTAACGCTCACTTCGACATCGATCGTACGGCTCGCCGGATTTGCAACAGCGCTGTGATTCGTCACCTTCCCTGCGAATTGTTGATCGGGATATGCCTGCGCAGCGACAACTGCAGAATGGCCCACAGCCACGAACCGGATCTGCGCTTCCGGCACCGCAACAACCGCTTTGACGACGTCAACGTCGATAACCAGATAGAGCGGTGTGTTGGGATTGATCACTGCTCCGGGGTTCTGGAACACTTTGGCGATGGTTCCTTTCGCGTTGCTCTTGAGCTCGTACTGGTTGTAAGTGTACCCCACCTCATCACGGTCGATCAATGCGACCACTTGCGATGGATTGATGTTGTCATTCATCTCCACGAGGTTCTTCACAAGCTTGCCGGCAACTTTTGAATAGAGCGTCACTTCCGATTGAGATGAAACCGTTCCCGTCTGAAGGATCCGGTCCACGATGGAGCTCATCGTGGGTCTTGTGACTTCCACGGGAACCGCCTTGGCGTCCGATCCCTGATCATTGATTGCCTGTTTTGCCTGCATTGCCATGTAGGCCCGATACCCAACAAAACCCACGACAGCAAGTCCAACGATGATCCAGAGTGTTTTTTTCATTTTTTTCTCCTCGACAAAAGGGAGCAGTGTATGTTTCACATTTCTGTCACGACTGAAGACAAACCGTCGTCAATAGGGTGCCACACCGGTTGCCTTGTCAAGATTGTATTTGCTCATGATCGCATTGTAGACGGACTGCAGCAGGTTGAGCCTTGCAGAGTCCAAGGACGACTGAGAATCAAGAAGGTCAGTCGTGCTGAGAAACCCCTTGCTGTGCCGCTCATCCGCGATCTTCAAAGCCTCTTCGGCTTGCTTCACCTTCACCTCTTCGATCCTGATCTTCTCCTCATTCGCCTGCACATCAACGAGCGCCTGGTTGACCTCCATCGAGATAGAATTCTTTGCGTCATCGTAGCGCATCTGGGCGAGGTGAAGATTGACATCTGCCTGTTCGGACTGGCTTTTCATTTTGAAACCGTCAAAGAGTGGATACGCAAGCACAATGCCGGCATTCCAGTTGCCGCGCAGCACGTCGAGACTGGGCATGATCCCATTACGGAGACCCCAGGCGAGACTGAGATTAATATTCGGCTTGTCAAGACTGCTCGAGAGATCTTTCTGGGCAAGCGACATCGCCTCCTGGTGCTTGAGTTGTTCAAGCTCCTTTCGATTTGAGCCAGCCGTTCGGACAAGGCTCTCACGATCCGTCGCCGGTGATTGATACTGCAAGCTCCCCTTCAGAAGAACTGGTGCATTGAGGTTGCGCCCCGTGAATCTGTTGAAGAGCAACTTCAGCTTCTGGAGATTGCTTTCCGTTTCCACTTTGCGTGTCTTCACGGTGGCAATCTGGACCTCGATCGTGAGCAGATCAAAATTGGAGGCAAGGCCGGAGTCATAGCGTGACTTCATCGAGGTCAACCGGCTCTCGAGCGAGCTGATGCTCTGGTTAAGGACACCGATGGCTTCCTTGGAGACGAGAATCCCGTAAAACAGCTGGATCACTTGATACGCCGCGGTCTGCCTGGCAAGCGCCAGACTTGTTTCCGAGAGTCTCAGTCCGGCATCACTCATGTCAATTCCGGCCTGTGTTCTCCCCCAGTTGAAGAGCGAGTGCTGAACGTTCACACCGGCACTGTAGGAATTCTCGATCCCAAATTTCATAGTGATCGGTGGCATCGTCGGACCAATGGACACGGTATACTCTCCGATGGGTCCCATCCTGGAATACGAAGCCTGTGTATTGACCACGGGATACTCGGCGCTTTTGCTTTCACTCACTTTGGCGGCTGCGCCGGCAATAGATTCGCGGGCCTGGAGAACCTGAGCATTTTGATCCAGAGCCAATGTAATAGCTTGCTGTAGTGTCAGTTCAGTACCCTTCTCTTGTGAGAGAACAGGCATGGCGGTGCAGGCGAAGCAAACAAAGACAATGCGCATCCAGCGGAACCATAGTTGGGTCATACGTCAACCTCCGTACTTCGTCGGTGATTGATTCAATTTCGCGGCAACCCGATAGAACTTCTCGAATGCATCTTCAAGCATTGCCTGATCATCCTCTTCCAGCATGAGGAGGATGCGAGAGTATGCCTTGAGAAGCGATTGTCTTCTCCGTTCCATCATCTGTGCACCCGATTTGCTGAGCGTGACAACCATCCTCCTGCGATCGCCGGCAAATGTCTCCCTGCTGACGTAGCCACCCTTGACTAACCTGTCAACGAGCTGAGACGTCGTGCTCTGAGCGATGCCAAGCCTGTCGGCGAGGTCGTTGACGGAGCATTCCCCCAGTTCGCGAATCGCTGTGAGCGCCTGGTATTGATTGAACGTCAACTTCATGCCCTTGCCCCCCTGGATCTTCACATCGCCGATGGGCCGGTCAATGCGTCCGCTTTCGGTGATGCCGATGACCATACGGTCGTGATGCCAGTGTGCAATCGAACCCATGATCTTCGGCAGAAGCCTGATGATCCGCTCTGCACGAGCCGTGATACTCTTTCTGGCCATAGCTTGCCTCCCTATGAATGGGACGTGAGGAACAAATCGTGTGCCAATTATATCGTGATACAATATAATTGAGGTTCGACAAAACGCCCGATTACGAGTGCGTGTCAAAAACAGGAAGTCTTCGGCCTCCCGCTTCTGAGAGAATCCGGCAGCAGAGGTTTCAAAACTGGGAATGGAGAAGTACGGGAAGGAGTTACGATCGGCGAAAGAACTGAGCGACATTTCCTCCTTGAAATGTCCACTTGTAACTGAACAATTCCGTCGACCCAATCACAGCAAAATACAAAAAGCCGAACGCCATCATTCTATACGGCTCGTCGATCCAGAGCCCTCGCATCGTGAACCCTTGTTGCGCAATCACCTTGGGGGTAACACCGAATGCAGGGACCGGAAGAATGACCGTTGCGAACACCAGCATGACATAGGAGAACACTCCAATCCCCCACGAGGTCTGAATCATGCTTTTCTCCTGACCGGTCGGCGCCTTCCCGAGGAGAACACCGAGGAGCCGATTGAGGACGAGCCCCCAAAATGCCCACAGCGGCCACCACTGGTTGAACGTGAGTGCAAACGCACTGACGAAGAGCGTGTAGAACACTCCAAGTCCGATGATCGTCATCGCTTTTTTCCCACGTTCGCTCTCACTGATGATCGTGTTTCCCATGAATCCTGCCGCGTGCACGTTGATGAATTCCAGCAACATAACGAGCATGAGGTAGGATATTATATTCTCTCCAAGAGCTTA
>JBGPAN010000504.1:0-3562 GCA_041480785.1 Bacteroidota bacterium
GTTTCGCTTCAGGGTGACTATCAGAACTATCATCTCATTGCAGATTATCACGCTCTGACCACGAACCCGGATTCGTCAGAGATCTATGAGAATTCAATCGATATGCTCATCGATTGGCTATCTGCCGGACTCGATCCGAAGAAGAGCCCTATGTTCCGTCAGTCACGGATTAAAGAGCATACCGAGCTTCATCTGATATTTTCAATGCTTATAACGACATCGAGGCTTGAGCGAAATCCGACCCTGAAGGAGCAGGTGCGGGATCTCGAAATGGAGACGATGGCGTACGGCCATCTTGGTTATCCCGTGCTTCAGGCTGCTGATATTCTCCTCTACAAGGGGGATGTCGTTCCCGTGGGGGAAGACCAAATGCCCCACATAGAGATCACGCGGGAAATCGCTCGTCGATTCAATACTCTGTATTCGCCGACGAATCCCGTCTTCCCCGAGCCGGAAGGGAAGCTCACGAGATTTGCCCGGCTCCCCGGCCTTGACGGTCGTCGCATGAGCAAGTCGATCGGGAACACCATCCTACTCTCCGACTCGGCCGATGAGATCAAGAAGAAGATGAAGGGGGCAGTGACCGACCCGCAGAAAGTGCGCAAGGGTGATCCGGGACATCCCGACATTTGCCTGGTCTTCTCGTATCACAACAAATTCAGTCCTCAGGAAGTGGCTGAGATCAGATCGGGATGTGAAAGTGGCGCGCTCGGATGCGTTGACTGCAAGATGCGTTGCGCTGACAGGATCGCGACTGCTCTTGCTCCACATCGGGAAAACCGATCGCACTACGAATCGCACCTTGAAGAGGTGAAAGCCATCCTCCACGATGGCGAGGAGAAAGCGAAATCCATCGCGCACCAAACGATGGAAGAAGTACACTCCGCGATGAAGATGGGGTAGTCAGTGAAAAATGAAAAATGCGAAATGAAAAAGTCGGTGAAACGGGGCCCGGTCATTCAGACAGAATGTCACAGTTTTGTTTTTCCTTTTTCATTGTCACTTTTTAATTGATCTCATGTACACAATTAAACTCCAGGAATTTGAAGGACCGCTCGACCTGCTTCTGTTTTTTATCAGACGGGATGAGCTGGATATCTACAACATTCCGATCTCTCGGATCACGAAGGAGTTTCTTGATTACATCCATTACATGGAAGCTCTCGATCTGGAAGTAGCGGGCGAGTTTCTGGTGATGGCGGCAGATTTGATGCAGATCAAAGTGAAGATGCTCTTGCCGCCCGAGCCTGGCGAAGAGGAAGAGCAGGACCCGCGGGCAAACTTGGTAAAGCGCCTCGTGGAGTATAAACGTTACAAAGAAGCGGCGGTTGGAATGACAGCTCAAGAAGAGGCGCAGCGGAAAACCTACTATCGGTCCTATTTTGATGCCGATCCTCGTGTCACGACAGAGGAAGAAGAGGATGAATCGCTTCGTGATGTGTCATTGTTTGATCTTATTTCATCATTGAAGTTTGCCATCGAACGGATGCCGAAGAAATTCGTGCATGAGATTGTGAAGATGAACGTTACTCTGGAAGAGCAAATCGACTATGTGCTGGATTTCTTTTCGCGGAGGTCGGAAGCAACATTCTATGAGTTGGTGAAGGATATGGCGGAGAAAATCCGCGTGGTAGTGACATTCATGGCGTTGCTCGAACTGATTCGTTCGCAACGGATCGTCGTGCGCCAGGCGGAACCGTTTGGAGAGGTTTCCATTATGCGTAATGTAGCGTGAGTGCTGATGGCTGAAACAAACACAACAAATGTGCCGGTTGTTCTGCAGGTGCCGACTTCGGTGAAGGCTCTGATCGAAGCATTGATCTTTGGCGCGAGGGAGCCACTTTCTGTTCGGCAGATACAAGCACTGTATGAGGATCAGGGGACAAGCGGGGTAGAGCCTCGGAAGATCGACTACGAAGAAATCAACCGCTCCGTCGAGGATCTCAATGCGGAGTATTCTTCCTCCGATCGGCCGTACCGCATCATTCAAATTGCCGGCGGCTATCAGTTTGCGACTCTTCCATTGTACGCCGAGTGGCTTGGGAAACTCTACAAGGAACAAACGCGCAGAAAGCTCTCCCAGTCCTCCATTGAGACCCTCGCGATCATCGCATACAAACAACCGATTACGAAGCCCGAGATCGAATCTATTCGTGGGGTGAATTGCGACTATGTTCTGAGCACCTTGCTGGAAAAAGACCTTGCCACAATCGTCGGTCGCGCACCAACCGTCGGTCGTCCACTGCTCTACGGAACATCGAAGGAGTTTCTCAGGCACTTTGGCCTGAACGATCTCAATGACCTGCCGAGGCCCCGGGAAATCCAAGAGATCTTGGGAGACAGCCAGTTTGAGACCGAGCGAAGAATGCTTGAAGCGCAACAAGGCGTAGAGGAGAAAAAGGAAGAAGATTTCAAGTCTCGCCTGCCGCATATTCCAAAACGAAAGGCCGGTCTCGACAATGAAGTGAAGATTCTCCCCAAGAACCGAGTGCGGGATATCAAGGTCCTGCCACCTGAGGAGACAGGGGCTCCTAAGACGCAAGAAACGGTTGCAGATCTGCCGGCGGAGGAAGCGGTTGTAACTCCAGCGGTGCCTGTTGCCGATCAAGAGGAGAGCGAGATGATTGACTTTCAGCCCTCCATCGTCCAAGAAATTCCCATTGTTGAGAACGAGAAGGCAGGAGCAGACATACAAGTCGAGTCGCTTGAAGTCCCAAATGATGTGGAAATGTCGGGACCTGTTAAGCTATTCGAAACGCCTGATTTGCCCGATGTGGATTCAACCAGGGAAGAAATGACAGTTGAAGAGGTAGCCCTCAGCCGACATGATAAGAGTCAGGTATCCGAGATTGTTGAGCCAGCGACTGAAGAAAAGCCATCAGTGCTGGCGGTAGAAGGGCCTGTGGAACGTGTGCCTGAACACTCCCCCGAATCATCGATTCAAGTTGAAGAAGATGCCATGAAGGCCAATGAACAAGCGGAGTTGCAGATTTCTGAAGAACCGATTGTTCAAGAAGTGTTCGAGGAAGTTCCACAAGCGGTGCAAGAGAACGTGATTGATCAAATCCCCCAAGCAGTTGCCCCAACAACTGAGGAGCCTGATCAGTATATGCCTGCAGCTGAGACGCAGACGCTGGCTGAAGAGACACGCGCTGATCTCGCTGCTCCTCAACCCAAGACGCGGTGGAAATCGTGGAAAGAGAAGATACAAGGGTTCATCAAGAAGCTATTCGGCTGAACAGATATCTAGCGCTCGCAGGTGTAGGCTCCCGCCGCAAGAATGATGAACTGATTCTTTCCGGTGTTGTCAAAGTCAACGGCAAGATAGTCCGCGAACTGGGAGTCAAAATCGACCCTTACTCTGACCAGGTGACGGTAAACGGTCAGCATGTCGATGTTCAGCGAAAAGTCTACTACATTCTGTTCAACAAGCCGAAAGACTGTATCACGACCCTCAGCGATGAGAAGGGCCGGACGACTGTCATGGACTACGTCAAGATCTACGACCGGATCTATCCGATCGGACGATTGGACAGAAACACGACGGGTGTTCTTCTCCTCA
>JBGPAN010000505.1:0-3558 GCA_041480785.1 Bacteroidota bacterium
AAAGGCAACGACCATGTGGGAAGAAAAACGTATCGGCATCGTCAGGGAAGTGACGAGTTCCGCCGTCACGGTTATCATCGACCCTGAGATTACGGCGCTTTCCAAGAAGATCGGTGCAAAGCTGTATCACATTGGTCAAATCGGGACGTATGTCTTGATCCCCGTAGGCCAGCTCCTTGTGTTGGGAATTGTCTCGGAGTTCAAAAAGGGGGACGTCTACGAGGGGGAGAAGGTCGTGCAGCGGTTTCTGATGAGCGTGACGCTGATTGGGACTCTGAAGAAGGGAAAATTCGAAAGTGGTGTCTCCGTCCTTCCGACCGCCGATATGGTGGTCTACATTCTGGAAGACAAAGACCTCAAGGCGGCTTTCTCGACATACCAAAAGTTCAACTTCTCGGTCGGCCAGCTTTCGCTCTTTGAGAATGAGCGGGCATTTCTCGATCCGAACAAGTTCTTTGGAAAACATCTCGCGGTGCTTGGATCGAGTGGAGCGGGAAAATCCTGTACCGTCGCGTCGCTCCTTCAGAAGGTAACTTCGTTGCCCGATACGCACGTCGTCATCCTCGATATTCACAATGAATATCGCAGCGCGTTTCCGGAGGGATGTCAGCATTTCGACATCGCTGCGCTGGAGCTGCCGTACTGGTTGATGAACTTCGATGAGATGGTCGAGCTTTTCGTCGACTCCCGTGACGACAACAAGACCACGATTGTCTCGTCGCTGCAGGACCTTGTCTTTGCAGGGAAGAAGGCCAGGAACCCCAGGCTCGCGAGTATGATCACCGTCGACTCTCCGGTCTTCTATGACATCAACGAGGTTCGCGCCCGGATGCAGTTCCTCGATTCGGAGAAAATCACGGGCGGCAGCGGCGGACCGAAGGAAGGCCCGCAATACGGAAAATTCACCCGGTTCCTGATGCGCCTGAACAGCATGATCAATGATCCACGGTATGCGTTTATGTTTAAGCCCCGGGTGTGCCTCGACTCCGAATCAGCTAAAGGCTTGTTGACCATGATCTTTGGACTGGATGGAAAATCAAAGGTCACCATCATGGACATGAGCGGCATTCCTTTCGACGTTGTCAACACGATCGTTGGGCTCGTCGCGCGCATTGCCTTCGACTTCAATTTCTGGAATCCCAACCGCCGCGATCTTCCCATTCTCCTGGTGTTCGAAGAGGCCCACAACTACCTTTCAGCGAACTCCCGCGGATCGACGGCCGCCCGGCTCACGGTGGAACGGATTGCGAAGGAAGGGCGAAAATACGGCGTCAGCTGCATGATCGTCAGCCAGCGCCCGGCGGAAATCTCCGAAACCATCCTTTCCCAGTGCAACAACTTTGTGGTGATGCGACTTCTGAATCCGGTCGACCAGAACTATATCCGGCGCCTGGTTCCGGAAACGTTCAGCGGTCTCGAGAATGTGATCTCGACCCTCCGGCAGGGCGAGGCGATTATCGTCGGAGATTCCGCCGCAATGCCGATGAGAATCCAGATCGACATTCCGGATCCGCTCCCGGCAAGTTCAGACATTTTCTTCTACGACAAATGGAAGCAAAAAGGGGCCTCAACCAATGCCGATGATGTAATGGAACGATGGTGGAACCAACATAGGACATAAGGCAAAAGAAAAATCCGAAATACGAAAACCGAAATCTTAAAAAGTCAGCACGCAGTTTCGAATTTCGTGCTTCGCATTTTGTATTTGTTTGCTTTTCGTGCTGCTGAATTTCGTATTTCGTTTGTGTTTGGTATTTGTTTCGGATTTCGACATTAGGATTTCGGATTTATCACCTGCTTTTAACGCTATGATCAGAAAGGATATACTCCGTTATGGCGGTCGAAAGAACTTTGGCGATTCTGAAACCAGACTGTGTGCGAAAAAACCTTCAGGGCGAAGTGATTGCGCGAATCCAAAAGTCGGGATTCAAGATCCTTGGGATGAAGCAATTGCGATTGACAAAAGAGACGGCGGGAGCGTTCTACGCAGTCCACAAAGGTCGGCCGTTCTACGATGGATTAGTGGAGTTCATGTCGAGCGGTCCGTGTATGCCTATTGCCCTCCAAAAGGAGAATGCTGCGGTTGATTTCCGCACGTTGATCGGAGCAACCGATCCGAAGGAAGCTGCGGACGGAACTATCAGGAAGCTCTTTGCGGACAACAAAGGAGAGAACATCGTACATGGCTCCGATTCGCCCGAAAACGGCAAGATTGAAGTTGCCTTCTTCTTCTCTGAACGCGAACTCGTCTAAGGTCCTCCCATGCCCCTCTCCAAGTGGAGAAAGCTGACGCAGAAGGAGCTTTTCAAGAATCCGTGGTGGGTGTATCGCCAGGATACTTTCAGCCTTCCCAACGGGGAGGTTGGCGACTACTTTTACGTTCATACCAACGGTTCGAGCATTATCATTCCGGTGCTCGACGATGGCAGGCTCGTGATGGTGAAGCAATACCGATATCTGCGTGACGAAGAGAGTCTGGAATTTCCATGCGGCGGCGTGAAAGCGGGTAGCAATTATTTGATCTCGGCTGCTCAGGAGCTGGAGGAAGAAGCCGGATATACGGCAGCGGAGATGATTCAGGCTGGAGAGTTCAATCCGTACAATGGAGTGACGAATGAGATGTGCCGCGTGTACATTGCGCGTGGTCTCAAACAAGTGGGAATAAAACCGGATCCCACGGAGGAGTTCGAGCATTTCGAGTTGACCCCCGCTGAGGTCGATCAACGGATCTTGTCGGGGGAGATTTGGGACGGGATGTCAATCGCAGCGTGGTTCATCGGCCGATCCAAGATTCTCTAATCTCCAGGCCGCACCGTGTGCGCGGCTTTTTTTGTACCAACCCCACACCGAAAAGGACAATCCCATGATCCGCCGGAGCATATTCTCCCTCACCGTCTGTATAGCATTTGTTGCCGTTTCATCCGGACAAGTGAAAACGGGGGCAGACCTGCTGTTTGAAAAATACTTCCACCTCATCCAGGGGAAGAACGTCGGGCTCGTCACGAATCACTCGGCGCTCCTTTCCAATGGCAAGCATCTTGCTGATGCCCTCCACGAAGACAAGCGCACAAAGCTGGTCGCCTTGTTCGGTCCCGAACACGGTGTTCGCGGCGATGCACCGGCTGGAGCAAAGATTCAGGATGACGTCGACAAGAAAACGGGCGTTCCGACCTATTCGCTCTACGGAGCGATCAACAAGCCGACGAAGGAAATGCTCAAGGGAGTTGATGTTTTGGTGTTTGATTTGCAGGATGTCGGCGTGCGATTCTACACGTACATCAGCACGCTGTCATACGCGATGGAAGCTGCTGCTGAGAACAACATCCCGTACGTCGTTCTTGACAGGCCCAATCCGATTCGTGGGACGTGGGTTGAAGGCTTCAACAGAGAAGATACTCTTCGGTCGTTCGTCGGGCTGCATCCAATTGCTATAGCGCATGGAATGACCATCGGCGAACTTGCGACGATGTACAACAACGAAGGATGGTTGAAGAACGGCATCAAGGCGAACCTGACCGTGGTGAAAATGGAAGGATGGAAGCGGTCGATGTGGTACGA
>JBGPAN010000506.1:0-3555 GCA_041480785.1 Bacteroidota bacterium
CCGCACTTCTAGTGAGGGTTTACGAAATGTCAGCTCAACGCCCAAATATAGTGCGTTCTCTCGGAAATACAAATACATCGCGTCTCTCTTTCAAAAAACCACGCAGGATTCAGGTTAACTTTCCTCACCCAGGATCTTGCCACCCCACAAATCAAGAAAGCTCTTTTATGAACCGACGCAACGCCCTCAGACTCTTCGGTACATCCCTTGCAGCCTTGCCGCTCTCTAAGATCCGATCATTCGAATACAGAGATTTCGTATTCAATGACGATGTGCTGGATCAACTGGAACATTTGAAGTCAGAATTCGTGTGCCGGTGCGAAGTGCGGATGGAGCGCGGTGGTGCGCGCCTCTTCCTGAATGGGAAAGAAGAATATCCTCTCCTTGCCGTGAGCTCAAGTCTGCTCCACACGGCACCAAGCTATCGCAGGTCCGGCATAAGATTTTTGCATCCTCTGATTGGACTCGAAGATGGCTGGATTGGTCCTGGAAAGTATGACTGGGATCGGTTCGACAAGTATTTTGCAAAACTCCTGGAGCTCGTTCCCGACGCGTTCCTCTTGCCGCGCCTCCACCCCTACGCTCCAGAGTGGTGGAAAGAATCTCACCCGAACGAGCTTGTGAAGTGCGGTCTTCCGATTGACGCCGGGCAATACAAAGCAGCTGCGCAGATCATCGAGGGGGGATTCAACTGGACGTCATTATTTGATCCGTATGCAGCATCGTTCGCATCGGAAGTCTGGAAGAAAGATACCATCGAGATGCTTCGGAGTTTTCTCCGCCACATGGAGGCGTCACCGCTCAAAAGCAGAATGATGGGGTACCAAATTTCCGGGATGCACACCGGCGAGTGGCACTACATCGGATGCCGGTGGTTGCCCGATTACAGTGCCCCGATGGAGAAAATCGCCGGCCCAATTCCGTCAACGGAAAGGAGAATCAACAAGGGTGGGCCGCTGATGCGCGACCCCGAAAAGGACCGCGATATCATTGAGTTCTATAAAAAATATCACACGAACACAGCGGAGACGGTGGCGTCCTTCGCGAAGGTTATTAAGGAAGAAACGGAACGACGGGTGATATGCGGTACGTTCTTCTGCTATGTCTTGGAAAATGTAATGATTCAGGAGGCGGGGCACCTGGTGCCTGAGCCGGTGCTGCGATCGCCCGACCTGGACTACATTGCAACGCCCTATACATATCAGCGAAGCAACGTGCCCGGCAATCAACGATGGGACAGCGACGTGATTGACGATGCGGGCAATTGGCTAGGACGCGCACGCGGGGTTGGAGGCGATGGTGCCTACAGGGTTCTGAGCGAATCCATTCGCCGGAACAACAAGATGTTCATTTCTGAAATGGATCCAAGCACGTACGTTGAACCCTACAGAAGGAGCGAGGGAGGCTCCGGCTCGGAAACAGTCGAAGGTACACTCAAAATCCTTCAGCGCGATCTCGGACAGGTGTTTGCGACGGGTCATGCCGGGTGGTTGTTCGACTTTGGTCACTACAGTCCACCCTTCAAGGCAAACAAGGGCTGGTACGACGACCCACCCATGACGAAGCTCATCAAGTCTTTTGCGGAACTCGGGACCACCCATCGACCCAAACTCGATATCAGCCCGGTCTCAGAAATTGCAGCGGTCTACGAACCGAAATCATGGCTGGCCACCGAGCATTGGTGGGCCGAAGAACCGTGGGAGAATTTCGGAATTGTTATCAGCGATTTCTTCGGTCACTGGGTCGTGAACTCACAAGCGAGGACCATCAACCGTGTCGGCGCCCCGGCGGATTTTCTGTACAGGTTCGATCTAAAACCCGAGGATCGCTCTCGATTCAAACTGTTCCTGATGGTCAACACGTTCTTTCTTACAACGGAAGAAGTGAAACAGCTGCAGGATCTCTTCAAAGGAAGCGGTGCCACAGTTGTCTGGTTCTACGCTCCGGGATACATCGGCCCGGATCGCTTTGAACCGAAACAAATGGAAGCCTTGACAGGGTTCTCCTTCAAGCGCATCGATGAGCCGGGGCCGATGATGATTCGATGTTTGATCGACGATTCGGGGACGAAGTTCTTCAGGGACTTTGGCGTCAAGAAGCCACACTATCCGCGGTTCGCCGTAGTGCAGGGGGAGAAGGAGGGGGTGCGTGTGCACGGTCGGTGGACGGACAACGGCGAAATAGCATTTGCGAGCAAGGAGCATGACGGTTTCACGTCGTTCTATGCCGGAACAGGTCCGTTGCCCGTGGAAGTGCTTCGGTGGATTGCAACAAAGGCAGGCGTGAAGATGTGGAGCTCAAGGCCGGACAACGTCCGGGCATCAAAAGGAGCCGCAATGATCGTCGCTTCGGATCAAGGTGAACGGCTTGTTCGATTCCCCCAGCCAATGGCCCCAGTTGAAGGCGGCAAGCCAAAGAAGGAGCACCGATTGACGATGGAGTTCGGAGAGGTGAGGGTTTTTGTGGGAAAGATTTGAAGCTCACGTTGAGCGTCAGGGAATGCTGTTTTGTCTGCACGTTGATGTCTAGCATTCCATGACGAAGCTCTAAAAGCAGCCCCCACACATGTTGTTCGTCCGGGAGGTCCCGCTTGACTTTTGAGTGACCGTCCGCTAACATAGCCGCAGCTGTATTTTAAGAAGGCGCCTCTCAGTCTCCAACATCAGGGAGAAAGGACGCCTTTTCATTTTGCCCGCAGAAGACCCCACACGACCGTATCGTCCACCACCCCACATCCGCACCGGAGGAACAAATCCATGAAGCGATCTCGTTTGATACTTTTCTTCACAATTGCGTCTGTTGTTGTCGTGTCGGTAAGCGCACAAGAGGGGGGTAGGGTCAGCGACGTTCTGAAGCGCATTGTCACTCTGGAAATCCCTACCTCGGGATATCCTGTCGAGCGCACCGTGGTCGAGGCAATGAGGAAAACGTTCGGTCAGGTTGCTTCCGTTGTCGAAGTGCCGGCGGGCCAGGCGCTTCGCAAAGGATCATTCCGCATCCAGGTCTTGCGCACCGGCACCGAAACGTCTCCCCGTTGGTTCCGGCTGCAGCTTTCACCAGACGGGACCGGCGAGCTGACAGCATCGCACACCCACTTGCTCTATACGGCATTCTGCCGTGTCCGTGACGAATGGGCCGACAACAACGTCGAGGAGTTTGCACAAGGGCGAACCGCCTCGACACGCCTTCCGTGGCTGGAAGGAAACGACGGGATGTTCGCTTCCCTGCCCCGCTTCATTCGCAACTATGATCCGGAAGCGACAATCCAGGAGCTCGCGCGGCTTGGGTGCTCGCATGTGTCTGTCAACGTTCTTGCATCTCCGACGGCGTATGAAGAAGGACCTCCGGGAGAGATCTATCCACGTTTTTACGCCAGCAGCCCGGATCTTGATCAGTTCGTAGCGAGCGACCTTACCCGTGGTCTGTACCCACCCGAGTATCTTCAGGCAAATCTCGATCTTCTGAAAAAAAACGTTACGCTCGCCCTTGCTTACGGTCTCACACCGGGCCTCACCATATGTTCACCGCGGACCATGCCGGAGGCTTTCTTCACAA
>JBGPAN010000507.1:0-3553 GCA_041480785.1 Bacteroidota bacterium
CGCCCTTTGTTGTTTCCTCCGATAAGAAATTTAGCTTCAAAAAGCACGACCCTGCTTCTACGGGGGTGTTCAAGAAAAAGGAGGATGCTCTCAAAAAACTTGAGGGCGACACTAATTCGATCGCGTCTCTCCAGGATATCCTGTATGCGCAGGATCAGCATGCGTTGCTCGTCATCTTTCAGGCGATGGATGCGGCCGGGAAGGATGGGGCAATTAAGCATGTCATGTCCGGCCTCAATCCGCAGGGATGCCAGGTGTTCAGCTTCAAAGCCCCTTCAGCTGAAGAACTGGATCATGATTTTCTTTGGAGATGCATGAAGGCGCTGCCGGAACGGGGAAGGATCGGAATCTTCAACAGATCATACTATGAGGAAGTGCTTGTTGTCCGTGTGCACCCGGAATTCCTTGAAAAAGAAAAACTGCCAGGGGAAGTACAAGGGAAAGAATTCTGGGAACATCGCTATGAGGACATCAACAACTTTGAGCGTTACCTTGTCGGGAACGGTGTCGTCGTCCTGAAGTTTTTCCTCAACGTGTCCAAAGAGGAACAGAAACGAAGGTTCCTTGAGAGAATAGTGATTCCGGAAAAGAATTGGAAGTTCTCGATTGCAGATGCGAATGAGCGACAACACTGGGATGAGTACATGGTGGCATACGAGGACGCGTTACGACACACAAGCACGAAATGGGCTCCGTGGTATGTTATTCCTGCGGATCACAAGTGGTTTACGCGGGTCGCAGTGGCGGACATTCTTCTGAGGACTTTGAAATCGCTCGACCTGAAGTACCCTATGGTCTCAAAGGAAAGAAAAGCTGAACTCCAGAAGATCAAATCCCAATTGGAAAAAGAACGATCGTAGAGAGGGAATCAGGAATTGGAGGCGCGTGTCTAAGGAAAATTGAAGAGGGAAGATTGTAGATCGGAACGACGACGTCACCCTCACACTTCTACGTTCTTCCTTTGTTTGTAGCCCTAACGGGATCCTCGATCACCTTGAAAATGCCTGCATCGTGATCACTCTAGAGCTTGACTGACCACGATATCGCAAGAACATTGGTGATTTTCAATCGTCTTTTTGGGTGGATATTGGCAGAAGAATCACTCTTCGCGGTGTTGCTTGTAGGGCTCACAACCTCACGCTAGTGCCGCTGTACGGCATGCCGCTCATTCCATGTTATGGTGGTTGCGGCAAAATCAGTGGGATCGACTTCTGTTGCAGGTTCAAACCATGCCCTGACCAAAGGCGGAGGGTTTTGCCTTCGTTGGTTTTTTTGGACTAATCGCACAAAAGCCCAGCGGTTCTGGGCTTTTCTTTTAGCCTGCCAAATACTCAATCTAAGGAGGAATTACAATCACGACGATCGTTTCGTCTTCTAAGCTTGCCTGATGGCAGTGTTCACACTCTCACTCATACGGACCGAAACGGGGAGCACTCCATTGCCACGATCTGCACTTCATCTTTGAAAGGGATTAATCCCTTTTTCATCCTTTTGAGCTATTCTCAATTCGCAAAATCATCGGTATTGTTTGTTGGGGTTTGGAGAGGAATATTTCGTGCTCGCATTGGAACGGCATACCCTTTCTCGGACAAGCGGCCAAAGAGTGTGGGCCAATTCATACTGATTTGTCTTAAACGAGCTACCTTCCGGGGAGCCCGGCAAAGAAAAGACTTGACTCTGATTGGACATCTGACTAGTATTGTAACGGTTCGAGTTGTAATCCCATCCTAGACGAATACTGCACTGTTCTTCCAAATTATCGGCATATCTTCATAGAACGTTTTAAGAGAAAAATGTCAAACCGCCGACTTACCATACGAGATGTCGCAAAAAAATCGGGTCTGTCGGTCTCGACTGTTTCCTTGGTACTCAATGAGAAATCAAGTGTTGCCAAGGAAACGCGAGAAAAAGTTCAGAAAGTCATCGCTGAGCTCAACTACCACCCCCAGAGGAGCGCACGCGGTCTCGCGTCAAAGTCGAGCGGCAACATTGGTTTTATTCTCACCGACGATCACTTCAACGTTGCTGAGCCATTCTACACGAGAGTCTTCCTCGGAACCGAGTTCGAAGCTCGGAAACACAACTACTACGTTCTTCTCACGACCGTCGCCCCTACGATTCGCGGGACCAAAGAGATGCCGCGGTTTCTGCTCGAACACAATGTAGACGGCGTCATCATCGCGGGAGAGATCGGGACCCCCTGGATCGATTACGTCCGTGAACGAAACCTTCCGATCGTGCTGGTTGACTACGATATCCCGCGTCATCGGCTGTCGACAGTCACAATGGATAATCGCGTCGGCGCGCGTCTTGTTGTGGAACATCTCCTTGAACTTGGTCACACGAAAATCGGATTCATTGGAGGTGACATCGAGCATCCAAGTATCGCCGAACGGTATCATGCATATTGTGACACTCTGCAATCTCATGGAATCGAGATCAATTCCTCCTGGAAGAGTATTAACGAGCCAGACACACGCGTGGAGGATGGCTACCGTGCCGCGAAGCGGCTCCTGTGCGCTGCTGAGAAGCGGCCGACCGCAGTCTTTGCCGCAAACGACGCGTTGGCGCTTGGTTGTATGAAGTATTGTAAGGAGGTTGGACTCTCCGTCCCGGAATCGGTCGCCATTGTGGGCTTCGATAACATCGAGGCGGGACTACTCGTGGAGCCGCGGTTGACAACCGTTAATGTGCATCGCGAGGAAATGGGAGCGATGGCGGTGCGGCGCCTCGTCGAGATGATGCGCGACAAAACTGATGTCGTGGTCACCACGACCACACCGGTCGAGCTGGTGATTCGTGAATCGAGCGGTGCGAAACGAGACCGACACGCTGAGACAGCACCATTAGGCGCCCTGACGCAGAATTAAGCATTGTTGTACCATTACCATCACAGAGCTGGGGTAACAATCTTCGTTCCAGCAATGTTTCATCATATCCTACACAATCATCATACTAAGCAAGGAGGTCAACCATGAGTTGGCGAACGCGTAGACTACTGATTGGTGTTGCGCTCATATTGGGCAGTGTGGTCATGTTGGCGCAGACACCCAATCTGTGGAACATAGGAGGATTTGAGGGGACGCTGCCGTCGTATTGGAATATGGGTGGTCAGCCGGGAGGATCGACGCTGACGTGGGCGAAGGATCAGTACCGGTCGATGACACACTCATTGAAGATCACGAAGAGTGCGACGAGTGACACGGCGGCGTGGGTGTCGGACAATATGTGCGACATCTGGTCTCAGACGATATCAAAGAACGTAGACATTCTGATTGGAGCGTATGTGAAGACATCGGGCGTGAACACGAGCCCGACGAGCAACGATCAGAAGTGGTATATAGCGTATACGTTCTATGATAGTGCAGGGGTGTTGATAGGGCAGACGAAGCTGCCGATCAATCAGACTGTGGCGACGAGCAGCGGCTGGGTAGCGGACACGAATCAGGCGGGTCAGACGAGCTTGCCGAAGGATGCGTGGAAGCTGATCATATCGTTTGTAGGCGGGAAGAATGCGACGGGAACGGTATGGGCCGATGATTTCATGCAGGTA
>JBGPAN010000508.1:0-3550 GCA_041480785.1 Bacteroidota bacterium
CAGGTGAGCTCATGATCAACAACGGACCTGATGTTCTTCATAGCATATTGTCCTTTGGAATAACCATCCGCCATCAGCCTGCAGGTAGCCAACGACGAGACACCGGCCAAGTATCACCAGCAATGGAGCTCGGCCAAGTGTCTGCCGTTGTCTATGCTGCCTGTTCAGGCAGCTGAAGAGGAAGGGCCAGAATTCTGACCGCCCTCATTGTTCTCACCCTGTGACTTCAACCTTCCCGCTTTTCTCAATGCTTCGGTAAGCAGGAACTCGATCTGCGCATTGACGCTGCGCAGATCGTGTCCCGCCCATGTCTCAAGAGCTGCGTAGAGGCCCTCATCCAGCCGAAGGAGGAATTTCTTTTTCTCGCTCATTGATAGAGAGTGCCAGTATTGATGACGGGCTGTGCTTGAGACTCAGAAACGAGCGCAACGAGGAGATTGTTGACCATCGTCGCCTTTTTGTCCTCATCGAGAGTGACGATCTTTTGTTCACTGAGAGTGCGAAGCGCCTGGTCAACCATGCTAACAGCGCCTTCGACGATTTTCTTTCGGGCTGCTATAACCGCTTGTGCTTGTTGCCGGCGTAGCATCGTCTGTGCGATTTCCGGTGAATATGCGAGATGGCTGATGCGCGCATCGGTGATTTCGATTCCTGCGATATCGAGTCGAGATTGGACCTGATGCTTCATCCGCTCGGAGATCTCCTGCGGCCTGCCGCGCAGTGATGGAACGTCTTCATCCTCCGCATCGTACGGGTATTCGGAAGCCAGCGCCCGGATGGCTGTCTCGCTTTGGATGGCAATAAAATTCTCGTAGTAGTCGACATCAAACAACGCACGCGCAGAATCGACGACCCGCCAAACAACGACCGCTGCTATCTCAATCGGGTTGCCATGGAGGTCATTCACTTTGATCTTCTCGCTGTTGAAATTCCTGATGCGCAACGACACGTGCCGCTTGATCGCGAAGGGATTAGCATAGTTGAATCCCGATTCACGAACAGACCCAATATATTTGCCGAAGAGAACAAGCACACGGGCTTCATTCGGTTGTACCACGAAGAATCCCGCAGGGTAGATCAAAGTCAGGATGAACAACGGAATCTCAACCCACAGGTATGTGAGTGCACTGTTCTCGGCTATGAAGTAGACCAAATAGGCATTGAGAGCCAGCATGACGACGAAAAAGAGAAACGCCAGATAACCGTTTATTTGAGTTGCCTTTGATTCAGTGATTGTGTTCATGGGAAATCTCCTTTCTTACTCTGTGATAGCATAATGATATCATAGTGATATTACAAAGTCAAGTTAATTCCGCAAGGGTCTATGGATTGTCGAAGATGAGAATGTGATCTGAAATGTGGGGTGTTTTGCCGATTTTTGAAGACGAGAAGGACATTGGCAGTTGATCCAAAAATGGAAGCCCTGCGGAAGCCGGGAGGACAACCGCAGGGCTCATGCAACTCAATGAGCGGTGAAGGAGATGTCGACGCTCATTGTCGTGACTTCTGGGTCTTGTAGTTCTCAAACTGTATCGACTTCTTGGCCTTTCGATCATCGGTGCTGTCTTTAAGAAGCTGCTGATAACTCTCAAGTTTCCCTTTCTGCTCGATCAGAAGTGCTGCTCCGGCTCCAGCAGTGGAGGCCGCGGGCGATGCCATGACAGCAGCCTGAGCATTCTTCAACTCCTTGGCCGCATCTTCATGTCGGCCCTCATCGAGTGCACGAATAGCGTTCTCAACATTTCGAGTGGAGACGGCCACATCTGCCTTTGCCTGAGTCTCATGGTCTCTGTTCCGGTCGATCTCGGAAAAGTCCTTTGTGTAATGTATCGACGTAGCAAACGAGGGCCACGTTTCGAACCATCCGCGTTTTCCATCGTACTTCAGCACACCTTTTGCTACATTCAATGTGCCGGTCCCCTCGGGGATTTCGAGTTCGACGGTCAACTCACGGTGCTCGTTTGAATAGACGTCACCAATTGGAATTACCACCTCTCTCCCTTCTCCATGATGTTCGCAGCCGATGACATCGCGAAGGCGCACTCCGTCGCCCAGCCGCAGCTCTATCGAAGCGTTCTGAGCAACGACGCAAGAAAGGCTCTTCATCTCCTTCCGGAAGATGGACGCAAGGCTCTGCGGGCTCTCGATGAAGTAGTAGTTCCCGCCGCCACTCTCCGAAAGTCGAACCATAAGATTCTCATTGTAATCAAGGCCGACGCCCATTGTTGTCACGGAAACCGATTTGCCACGGTAGCGCTGGACCATTCTTTGGAGCTCATAAGGGTCCGTCACCCCACGATTGGCCAGACCGTCCGACAAAAGAATGACCCTGTTCAGATATTCCTTGTCACGATGACGTTCGACTTGACGGAGTCCCTCCGCAAGACCGCCTCCGAGATTCGTCGCACCACGAGGGAAAACCTCATCCAGGATGCATAGCAGTTCTCGCTTGTCGTGGACTGGTTTTGCCGCACGCACGATATCGACAACATCATCATAGATGACAAACGAAAATATGTCGTCGTTCTGCAACTGCTCGATGAGTGTCCGCACAGCCTTCTTTGCGTATTCGATCTTGTTTTGGTCCGCCATCGATCCACTGCGATCGAGGACAACAGCCAGGTTCATCGGTTGCCGATGCCTCGATTCGGCGGGTGGTGCAGCGATCGAAAGCATGAGATACGCCGTGCCGCCGTTGTGCGAAATGAAAGGGCAATTGATGCGGCCGTTAATTGTTACCTTCTGATCGGGGGTGCTTCCTAGGACCGTGGAGAAAAGTCCGATAATCGTCAAAGCTACTATGATGTTGCGTTTCATAGAGATATCCTCCTTTCAATGAGAACCATGTCACGCTGATTGGAAAAAGCTTACCACGTGTATCGTATGGTGTAAGAGATTGTCTTCTCACCACCCTTGCTGATCTTCACAGGGAATCTCAGCGTTGTCTGGTCGACTTTCGTCCAGTCGCCAGTGCTCTTGATGATTTCCCATTGACTCCATCGCCAGGGGTGCTCGTAGACCTGAATTTCTACTGGCTCTTCCTTGTGATTCCGCACTTTTATTTCGATCGTTTCCTCAACAACTCGTCCAGAAGCGTATGACTTGAAGTCTTTCTGCACACGTTCTCCCACGATGTCGAAAGCGTCGCCGAGATACAACTTCACTTCTTCGTCCTTCGGTGTATGGTCGATCTGGTCTTCGCCTACAAACTGCTCTTTTCCCTCGTCATCACGTTTGTAGACCCGCACCTTTCCTTTCGGCAATGGTATGCCTAAGCTGGATGATAAGTCATTCTTGAAGGTCACATAAACTCCAACCTTGGAATTTGACTGCTGACCAAAGCTTCCTTGTGAACGGTAAGAGTAGTTTCGGTACCAGTACTTCCATTGATCTGCAAGGCCATCATAGATGAAGACCTTCTGCGCCGGCACACTATTCGCCGCAGTCAGTTCTATCTGTTTTGTCTCGTTGTTGTTGATATCCGTGCGGCGCTGCAGGGAGTACAGTTTGTATTCGAACAACTCCGTTTGCTGAAACTGCGGAGCGTTGG
>JBGPAN010000509.1:0-3542 GCA_041480785.1 Bacteroidota bacterium
CCCGGCACGGCAGGTCGCGTTCGGTTTACCAGCGTCACGGCGTACTGAATGACATTGTCGGCAACCGGCACCCGCCGCACAAGATCCTGGAATGCGCTGATCTCCTTCGCACTGAGAATTCGCTTCAGGTCCGGTTTGTAGGGACTTGTCGTGGATTTTACGATGGCAACCTCTTCGTCGAACGACGGATAATCCAACCACAGGTTGAACATGAACCGATCGAGTTGTGCTTCAGGGAGCGGGTAGGTTCCCTCCTGCTCGATGGGATTCTGGGTGGCAAGCACAAAAAAGGGCTCCTGAAGCAGATATGTCTGACCTGCAGCCGTTACATGATGTTCCTGCATGGCTTCAAGCAACGCTGCCTGCGTTTTCGGAGGCGTGCGGTTGATTTCATCTGCCAGGAGAATATTCGCAAACACAGGTCCGCGAACAAACTTGAACGACTTCTGACCTGTCGTGACATTCTCCTCGATAATCTCCGTGCCGGTGATGTCACTCGGCATGAGATCCGGCGTGAATTGAATACGGCTGAACTTAAGATCCAGCGCCTCGGCGAGTGTCTTGATGAGCAGCGTCTTCGCCAGACCCGGTACACCGATGAGCAGGCAATGCCCGCGGGAGAGCAGGGAAATGAGCAGATGCTCAATGACCTGATCTTGCCCAACGATGATCTTCGCGATTTCCGCGCGAATGTCGCTGTACGCTTTTGAGAGCTTACCTGCCGCTTCGACGTCGTTCATGAGTTTCAGAGCCTGTTAGCGTTGACGGATGCACTGCCGTGTGAAGTCCATGGTCCCCGCCCGTTACTGCTGGGTCCGAAGCTCACAGTAGATGTTCTTCTTTAGTTCTTCAATCCAAGCGGCGTTGATCTTGTTGCGCTTGACGTAGAGCGCCATTTGCTCTACGCGTCTGTAGTCATCTGTGAGATTGACCGAGTGCCCCGCGACGCGCTTCTTCAGAAAGACAATCTGATAGCCGTACGAATTCTTCATCGTTACGCGATGGGGTTGACTGATCTCGCCCGGTTTCAGATCTTTGACCACGGACGAGAAATCTGCCTCCAACTGATCGACGGAAATCTGACCAAGATCGCCGCCGATGGACTTTGTTTCTTCGTCCTCAGAATACTTGCGTGCAAACTCGGCCAACGATTTTCCTTGTACGATACTGTCACGAAGAGCACTCAAGAAATGAATCGCGGCCGTATCGCTCACAGGACCTTTTTCAGTTCGCAGGAGGATATGTCGCGCATGTACCGTTTCGCCTCTCCGTTCAAGCAGCTGGATGAGATGGAAGCCGAATTCTGTTTTCACCACCGGAGAGAGTTCCTTTTCCTTCAAAGCGAAAACAGCTTCTTCGAATTCCGGCACGAACGCGAGACCTCGTTTTGCCCAACCAAGATCGCCCCCTTTGTTACCATTGGGGTCTTGAGAGTACCGGCGGGCAAAATCGCCAAAGTCACCTCCGGCAACGATGCTGTCGCGAATAGCATTCAGCTGAAGCCGTGTTTTGTTCTCGAGCGATGTATCGGCCTTTGGAACAATGAAGATATGACTGAGTTCGACCTCTTCCGGCACTTTGGGAAGACTGTCTTTGTATGATTCGAAAAACTCCTCGACTTCTCTCCGGGCGACGGAGAGATTCGCCTCGCGCTGTTGGCGGAGTCGCTGGATGAGCAGCTGCTTCCGCATTTCCGGGCGGAATTCTCTCTTCATTCTGGAAACCGGCTTCCCATAGACCTTCTCGAGCTGTTGTTCCGATCCCGCTTGTCTCACGAAGTTCTGGAATTGCTGGTCCAGGGACCGGCTAACCTCTTCCTCCGTCACGGCCACGCTATCCAGGATCGCTTGCGCGAGCATGAGTTTTTCGGCGATGATGTTTTCCAATACCTGGCGACGTAGTTCAGGAGATTTTGGATCGAGCCGATTTTGCAGAGCAGCATAGGTGATGCGTTCCTGGACATCAGATTCCGTGACGATCTCTTTGTCAATGACTGCGACAATCCGATCGACGACGTTCTGTTGCGCCCTCAACGGTCCAAGCGCAAGCATGGTGATGAATGTCGCCCGGGTGATGGTTGAAACGAATAGTGTCTGTCGACCCTTCATTGAAACTCCTCCTATTTCACAGATCGTGATGAGCTTGTATCGGCTTCGTCACTTAACAGGTACTCTACGGTATGCTTTGATCGCAGCGTCTCGACGAGCGTGGTGAGAGTGCGTCGACGGCGTTCAATCGTCAACCGACTGCGGACATCGTTCTCCACGTATGCAAGATCTGCAACTTGTCCCTGGCGACTGAACTTCCAGACAATCAAAATGTAGCTGCCCTCGTTCGTGCGAATGGGAAACGACGGCTCCGGCTTCACAGATACGGCTGCAACGCGCCAGAGTTCAGCGGGCAGCAGCGTGCTCTGGCTGTAGTAGCCAGAATCGACCCTCGCAACGATCCGGGAAGACTGCTGAGGATCTGCCAGCACCTGATTGATGGCTTGCTTCCAGGTAGCACCCTTCAGGACCGTTGTGCGAAATGCGTTCGCAGCGTCGCGGTCTCGAAAGAGAACATAGCTGACAAGCGCAACGTCTGTTGAGAGTGTGAATTCCTTGCTGTGGGCGCTGTAATACTGGGAAACCTCGTCCGCCGTGGACTGCAGTAGCTTGTCCGAGTAGATTTCTTCCTCCAACAGAGCATTGATTGCCAGCTGTCGACGAACTTCTTCGAGTTGAGCACGGGCATGCTCTGTGTTGTCGAGCCCCCTTCGCACCGCTTCACGATAGAGGATCTCGTCGTTGATCCAGCGACGGGTGTATTCCCCAACCTGGGCTGCCGTCACACCCCGCGAGGAATCGAGCCGGGCCCTGACATCCTGAAGTGTCAATGTCCGGTCATCAATGCGCGCCAATGGTTGCTGCGATGAATCTTTTCGGCCGCAACCGATGAACAACAGCAGGCACGCAATGAGAACAATTTTACTGCTTGTCAACTGGTTTCCCTTTGAATGCTTGGGGCAGTATCTCTTTCCTCAGCATAACGGGATAACGCGTCTTCAGTTCTGAAAGCCACTCTTGTTCCCGGACTTTCGCTGCATTCTCTTGATATGCGCTGAGCAGCTCGGGCGTTGCTTCCTCAAAAGACTTAACGTGGGACGTGTCCTTTCCGAGCACTTTGATGATCGACCATCCACCGGAGTTAGCAAACGGAGGGGCAATACTATCCACCGGAAGGCCGGCGGCATGACGGGAGAGCTCATTCAGGGAATTCGGCGTGAATCCCCACATTCCTTTTTTCTCCTTGTACCCCTGGCGCATTGTATACTGTTCGGCAACATCGCCAAACTCTTTTCCCTTGTGGATCTCTTTGTAGGCTACCTGCGCAAGGCTATCGCTCGTGACAAAGATCTCAGCAAAATTCACCCTCTCCGGCCAGCGGAATCTCTCCTTGTTCTCATTGTAATAGATCTTAAGGAGAGAATCGTTGACAACGACCTTTTTCCAGATTTCATCCTGCTCGATGCGATAGAGCAGAATGCCATCCTGATATTC
>JBGPAN010000510.1:0-3539 GCA_041480785.1 Bacteroidota bacterium
AAAGCCGATGTCAGCCCGAACAACAAAGGTATCCATGTAGAATCGTAAGCCGACGAGTGGATTGCGTGCCCAGTCGGAGAGTGTGACGTTGCTCAGAGAAGTGAATACCCGCGCAGCATCAATTCCCAGGACTCCTCCCAGCCGCCAATAGATCGGGAAGCGCACTTCGCCGTTCACCCCCATTGCCGCCTTGTCTAGAAATCGATCCTGGGGATATCCACGGAGCGTACGATTCCCCCCTACTGTTGGGAGGACATGAACCGGAAGAGTGTTCCCTCCCACAGCTTGACCCCACAACTTCACGGCAAAAACCGTCTTTGGATAGAAAAGAACGTGATAAGTCTGGAACGCGAAGGTTGTGCTGGTGATAGAATAGTCACCCAAGAGCCACGATCCTCCTGTTTCGACGACAACTTCAGCAACGTGCCCTCTCGACGGATTGATAAAGCTGTCGCGCGAGTCGTATCGCACCGAGCCGTACAGTGTCAGCGCGCTACTTGTGCCGAAGTTGACAGCAGAAAGTGATCGAGCAAAAAGGCTCGACGGTTCGTAACCGAAATTCCGGACTGTTCGATATTTGAGACCAACCTGTGCGACGAATTCCCGTGTGAACCCTCGGCTCAACACGCCAAGGATTTCAACTGGCTCCTTCGAATACGTTTCGCGATCCGCTTCACGGGACTGATTTCCCAAGCCGTAGAAGTTGTTCTTCAAGTATTTGTCATAGTCTACTGTCAGATCGAACGAGAGCGGATACACCTTCCCTTGCCGTAGTTCAAAATCTGGAATCGAGAAGACCATTCGGTACCAGCGCTCACCCTTTGAACTGTTGAAGGCGATCATGTCGAAGGACTCATTCGCTCCGAGATAATTGAGAAGGAATCCTTTGACTCCGTAGCCAAGGCCCGTGTCGGTATCATACGAGAGGATTGGCAAGCCTTCGAGCTTCTTCTCTGTGAGGACAGGGACTTCATCTGGGTTCTTCATTGCCGACTTCACCACTTGTGTGAGATCCAGCGTTGAAAGCAAACCATAATGATCTGAAGCGAAGAGGCCGTTCTCGGGTTTGTCAAGAACAATGTGCCCTCCTTCCACATCCGTAGACTGCCAGCATCTATTGAGGAAGATGTGATCGATACTCCTCGGCCGGCCGTCGTACCATGCAGAAAGCAAGCCGGAAGGATTCAGAGAGTCTCCATTCGCATCGACTGGCTGGATAGAATATCGGATGTTTGTGTTCCTTTCAGGATCCCACGTGACGGCTGATCCGACGCCGGATATCTCGGCAGCATTAAGCAGACCACCTCCACTCCTCAACCGACGAAGTTCCTGCTGTGATGAAGCTGCATTGAAATCACCCAATACGATCCATGGTTTGGCGGCATAAGGTCCATTCAGTTGCTTCAACATCAGGTCGACCGATCGCATCCTGCTGTCTGCATCCGCGAAGCATCCTTGGACGATCTCTTCAATCTTTTGCTCGTTGTGAGTCCGAGTAGACGCGATTTGGCGAGCAACATAGCGTGCCGAAGAATCGTCCGGGACTACAGAAGAGATATGCACGTTCGCGATGTAAACCTCAGCTGTGCCTGAGCGGATTTTCCCGATGAGCGCGAGCCTTCGCTCAGTCCAATGCAGCGACGCTACGTTGCCAAACAGACCAAAGCCGTCGGAGAGATTCCATACGTCGACAAATTCAAGTCGAAGCGTTTTCCTGGCCAAAATCACGAGACCTTCGTTGAGATTTGACGGGAATCCGAATCTGCCGATCTTCACACCCGCATTCGCCCGTTCATAAATGCAGTCGTAATCCAATTCATCGGCAATGGCAGGTCCGAGAGAGGAGACTGGATTGACCTCTTGCAGCGCGATCACGTCAGGTTGGATGTTCTTAAGTTCTTTGATCAGCATCCGGGTTCGCTGTTCCCGGACCGCCTGCGGTTCATACTCGCCGATTCTCCGATGTCCGACATAATCCAACCCCGTCCAGATGTTCATCGTCACGACCTTGAGCGTTTGGCCAAACGCAGAGTTCGCTGCGAGAAATGCGACGAGCAGAATTTGGCGTGCTTTTGTCTTCATGTCTCAGCGTTAGCGGTGCTCAGGACGACGGTGCGCTCTTGGGAGAGTGATGTAACCAAAATAGCAAACAACCACTTCAAAATCACTTTGGTGCTGGCCGTATTCCATTTCGGGAAAGGCGGCGAAATCTGGCGGCACAAGCTGGGCTCGCCCGATGAGCCTCTTTCGACCGATGTATTCCGCTTTCATTTCGTCAACGCCGCCTTTCGATCAGATTGATTCGTGAGGAAAATCATCGTGGTTGAGCTACTTACTTAGCCAATGTCATCCTCTTTGCTTCCACGAAATTGCCAGCTTTGAGCATATAGAAGTACATACCACTGGAGAGCCTTGATCCATCGAAACGGATATTGTACTTCTCCGGCTGCACGAAATCATCGACGAGCCGGGCCACTTCCTGACCGAGCATATTGTAGACGACCAAGGTGGCCTTGCAGGGTTGTGCGATCTCGTACGCAATCGTCGCGCCTGGGTTGAATGGATTGGGATAATTCTGAGCCCATTGAATTGCAGCAAATTTCAAGGAGGAGAATCAGGATTGGGAAACAGCGAGAGACCTTGAGCAGGGATTCTTCGCACAGAAGGAGGAGCTAGTAGTCGAACGCGGGGGAACAAATCGCAGTGTCCGTTCTCATCAGCTCCTGCACGGCTCCAAACAAAAAAGCCGCTTCAGATCGAAGCGGCTCTTCAATTCAACTTCCGGAGAGTCTTACGGTTTTCTCAATTCACGGCAGATCGTCGCAGCGGCGACGAGTTTCAAGACATCCCATGGAGAGAAGATCAGAAAACCCGATTGAAATGCAAGCGTCCAGTTGTGGAAGTAGACGACATTCAGTTGGACAGTTCCCATGGCAAAGACCACGAGCAGTCCGGACATCATCGCACCCAACGTCCAGGCATACCCGAGGACAGACCTCTTGGATACGGCCTCCGGTTGATGTGAGATCAAAGTCCCAACGACAAATGCCGCAATCGGAAAACTGAGAAGGTACCCGCCTGTCGGACCAATCAGTTTCGCCAGCCCGAAGCCGCCGCCGGCAAAAACTGGCATGCCAACCAAACCGAGACCCAGATAGAGCGTCATGCTGAGGAATCCATTCCTGCTGCCGAGAAGTCCGCCGGCCAGAATCACTGCCAAAGTCTGAAATGTGTATGGAACAGGTTGGTGGGGGATTTCCAATCGTGCGCCAATCGAAGCAAACAGCGCAAAGCTCGCGACCCAGAAGGCCTGAGCGACGATGTGCTCACTTCCCAATGCAAGATATCGTGTCGGTGAGAGTGATCTCACTTCAGCCATAGACTGTCTCCTCAGAGTAGTGTGTCGGGATGAAAATACCTATTTGTGCCGCGAAATGCAAGACTCGCTGGTTTGCAATTCCAGCATTTTGGTGTACATTAACCAGCAAATTCTGTAATAGGAGAACACATGAAGAGACTCCTCGTTACACTTTTCTTCG
>JBGPAN010000511.1:0-3539 GCA_041480785.1 Bacteroidota bacterium
ACCCTCTTAGGTTCTTTTTCAACGGTCAGTCTGTGATTGTCGCCCTAAGGGTAGTTACGCCTTTTTCATTGGACTCTCCAACCTGTCAGTCCCGCGGAGAATCACCGGTGGTTCCGATTCGTCTGCAGCTCCCGATATGAAAAAAATCGACCAGATACCGGGTTTGGATTTCCTCGACACCCGCGTCAAGTCGTTCCAAAAACTGATGCGGTTCAAGATTCGGGATATACTGCTTGTCTCCAGCCTGTACGATCAGTATCTCTTCGAAGAAGACGGAAGGCTCTACGAGCTGATTCGCCAGGAATTTCAGGCTCTCAACCTTAGTCAAACCCCCGACATCACTCACGTCACCAGTGGCCTCGAGGCCGTCGAACTCGCTCTCAATGAGCAGCGGTTCGACCTTATTATCGCGACGCTCCATATCGAGGATATGAATGTCATCAAGTTCGCGAAAATGGTGCGGGAAGCCGGCATCAAGGCTCCGATTATCCTCCTCGCATACGACAATCGCGAACGAAAGGAACTCGTCGCTAACTATGATACGTCCATCTTCGACAGGATCTTCATCTGGCAGGGGGACTATCATCTTCTTCTCGGGATTATCAAGTACGTCGAAGACAAGATGAACGTCGAAAACGACACCCGCCTCGTGGGCGTCCAATCGATCATCCTCGTTGAAGACAATGTGAGCTTTTATTCCTCGTACCTCCCGATCATCTACATGGAGATCCTGAACCAATCGAAGCGACTGCTCTCGGAAGGGGTCAATCTGACTCATAAGTTCCTGAGGATGAGGGCGCGGCCAAAGATTCTGCTTTGCACCACGTTTGAAGAAGCGTGGGACTACTATGAGAAGTACCAGGACTACATTCTCGGCATCATTTCCGACATCAACTTCAAGCGCAACGGGGTGAAAGATCCAGAGGCAGGAATCCTATTTGCCAAGATGGTCCGCAGCCAGCACGAGGACATTCCCATCCTGCTGCAAACAAGCAACCCATCGTTTGCGGGGAAAGCACGTGAGATAGGGGCGTCATTCCTCCAGAAAGGCTCACCGAGGCTTTTGCATGAGTTGCAGGATTTCATGCTCAACAATTTTGGGTTCGGCGACTTTGTCTTCCGCATGCGCGATGGAAGTGAAGTCGGCCGCGCCCATAGTCTCAAGACCCTGGAAGAGCAGCTCCAGGTTGTTCCTGATGAGAGCATTCTCCTCCATGCCGAACGCAACCACTTTTCTAACTGGCTGAAGGCTAGAACGGAGTTTTGGCTGGCCCATCGGCTCCGACCTCATAAGATTACGGATTTCGAATCCGTCGGAGGTCTTCGGAATGAGCTCATTCATTCATTGAGGCTCTACCGGGAAATCCAGCAGCGGGGAGTGATAACAGAGTTCCACAAGGAGACGTTCGATCCAAAGAACAGCTTTGCGAGAATTGGGCTGGGGTCGTTGGGGGGGAAGGCCCGCGGCCTTGGATTCCTGAACACTCTGATAACGAACTATCACATCGATCAGAAGTTCGAGCATGTCGAGATTTCTGTACCATCGGCGGTCGTCATAGCGACTGATGTCTTCGACCGTTTTCTTGCCAGAAACGAGCTGGAAGGATTCGCGTTGGGCACTACGGATGATGTTGAACTAAACCGTAGATTTGCAGAGGCTTCATTTTTTCCTGAAGACATTGTCCAAAAGCTCACGGAATTCCTCGATATCAATCGGGAGCCGCTCGCAGTCCGTTCCTCAAGCCTTCTCGAAGACTCACAGTACCAGCCCTTCGCCGGGGTCTATGAGACATTCATGATCCCGAACAACAACCCTGATCCTGCCATTCGTCTGCGTGAACTCCTTCAAAGCATCAGGCTCGTCTATGCCTCGACGTTTTCCCGAAGCGCTAAAGATTACATGAAGGCAACCACCTATCAGCTCCAGGAAGAGAAAATGGCGGTGATCATCCAGCGCATGGTCGGCTCGCGGCACGGAGAGCGATTCTATCCGGCGTTTGCTGGAGTCGCGAAGTCGTACAATTTCTATCCGGTTCCGCCGCAGGACTCCGCTGATGGAATCGTTCACGTTGCTCTGGGTCTCGGCAAAATGGTTGTTGACGGCGGGAACGCAGTGCGGTTCTGCCCAAAGTACCCACGCCATCTTCTACAGTTTTTTTCGACGACGGAAACTATCCGCAACGCCCAACAGGAGTTCCTTGCCCTGGACTTGGACGGTGGCTTCGATCATCGGCAGGACGAAACGCCGGATGTTTTTGTCAAGAGATATGACCTCAGCAAGGCGGAAGAGGATCAGACTCTCTACTATGTGGGCTCCACCTATTCGCCGGAGAATGATTCTGTCTACGATGGCGTCTCTCGCAGCGGCAAACGCGTCGTTACCTTTGCGCCGATCCTCAAGCACAAAATCTTTCCCCTGGCAGAAATTCTTCAGCTCATTCTGGAGATGGGTACATGGGGTATGGGGACACATGTCGAAGTTGAATTCGCCGCGAACATGAATGTGGACGCCGACAAACCGAAAGAGTTCGCGCTTCTTCAGATTCGTCCCCTGGTTCTCAGCCTCGAAGCAGAAGAGCTTGACGTGGACAATGTCGCCCAGGAAGATGTGATTTGTCAAAGCCGTCAGGTGTTGGGCAACGGGGCCATTCGGGGTTTGCATGACGTCGTTGTCGTTGATATTGAGCGGTTCGACCGCTCGAAAAGCTGCGATGTGGCAACCGAGCTCAGTGTCGTTAATTCGAAACTCTTGGCTCAAAAGAAGCCATATGTTCTCATCGGTGTGGGACGGTGGGGAAGCCTTGATCCGTGGCTAGGCATCCCGGTCACCTGGGACCAGATTTCCGGAGCCTCGGTCATTGTTGAGTCGGGATTCAAGGATTTCAACGTGACCCCTTCCCAGGGTTCTCATTTCTTCCAAAATATCACTTCGTTCAGAATAGGGTATTTCACGGTTAATGCGTTCACAAATATGGGATTCATAGACTGGGACTGGCTTTCGAAACAGCCGGCAGTCGAAGATTTGACATTTATTCGCCATCTTCATTTTGAAGACCCGCTGACGGTGAGAATCAACGGTCACAAGAACATCGGGATTATCTTCAAACCTCAAAAAGGACAATGAGATCAAACCAAGGGAAGGTCCTCCAGAGGAATAGTCAGAGTACAATTCACATCTCATACGTTCTCTTAGCCATGTCCTAGCAACTCGCTCTTCTTAGATGAGTAGTAGGATGAACGATCAATCCACATACATCCCAGGAGGTTGTTATGTCAGATTACGTAAAAGATTTGATGGCCGAAGTGAAAGCGAAGAATCCGGCCCAACCGGAATTTCACCAGGCCGTCCAGGAGGTAGCAGAATCACTTGCGCTCGTCTTCGAGAGACACCCGGAATACCGAACTGCAAAGATACTTGAACGTATTATTGAGCCTGAGCGTGTCATGACTTTCCGTGTAGCGTGGGTTGACGATCAGGGAGAAGTTCAGATCAACCGAGGCTACAGGATCCAGATGAACAGTGCCATCGGTCCCTACAA
>JBGPAN010000512.1:0-3519 GCA_041480785.1 Bacteroidota bacterium
CACTCCATAGGCAAGAGTTAGAACTAAGACTGGCGAACTATAATGAGTTCGCTCCATTGCGTTTGCCGCAATCAACAATTCAATAGAGGCAAACGCAACGGCGTTTTGCCTTGACGTTAGCCGCCAGGCGCCAGCAGAGGAGTTAAAACAGACTGAGGTAATCACGCGCACCATGAAGGATGCGATGCACGTAAACCGTACGGTCTTCGATCTTGTAGAATATCAGGTAGTTCTCGACCACGAGGTATCGGTATCCCAATCGGGCCAGTTCTTCTTCCTTTGGGATCCGACCAAGCGAGGGTTGCTTTGAGAGGAGGCCTACGTTCTTTTCAATCTTGTTCCCGATATCTTCGGCTGCCGAGGGGCGATCGGAGGCAATGTATACCACGATCTCATTCAGATCGTCTTCAGCTATCCGAAGAAGTTTTACATTGTACTCAGGCTTTGTCACGGATTCGCTTTCTCAGGTCTTTCATCACCTGTGAAAGGGATCGGCCTTTGTCACCCGCAGTTCGTTGAGCTTGTGCAATAGCTAATTTGCCAAACAGGTCGATCTTCAGTTGCAGTTTGCTATACTGAGCCATAGACATGACTACCATATCACCCAGTCCATTTCGGGTTATGAAAATCGGCTCATCTGACTTGTGTGCAAGATCTGAGATTTCGTTCGCTTTGTTTCGCAAATCGGAAATCGGCTTGATAAGCGGCATCGCATCCTCCAGGATTATCTATAGCAATATTATATCATTTATGTGAGAAAGTCAACCAGAGGCGCCCGGCGGCTAACAAACGGCAAACCGCCGCTCGCGGGCTAGTGTGTGCAGGCTATTTCCAAATCAAAGTTGTTGTAACGCGAAGTTGAGCTCGTGTACTCGCTCAATGGTTTTTGGTGTCATTAATAGGCTCAGGTAATACTCAGTCAGGTCTTGGTCACCAAAAACCACTGCGTTTTGCCTTGACGTTAGGCGAAACGCCCAAAGCCGAAATATCTATTCAGGCTTCACATTGATCGAAGGAGATTTTCTATGGCGAGGAAGCAAGCGGATGATCCAATCTATGCACTCCATCATTCGCTGGAACCAATCATCCTAGAGGTAACCACCAAGGTGCTCAAGCTGCGATGTTTTCAGAAGTCGCGTCAGCATTTCAACTGGGATTTTGTAAACGATATCGGTGTAATCAATCTATTGAGGAAGCAATACTTCGCCCGTGGCAAGATCGCGGTTGTTTTCGAATCCTATCAATCAAGTCGACTCGATCGCTATTCGCACCGATATGAGAGCCTCTTTGCGCTCCTTGTAATCACAATCGTCGGTAGCGTTGTGTCCGGAGTGCTCCTGGAACACTACAAGGATTTCAAACCGCAAATTACCAAGTGGTTGAAAAGCCGAAAAGAAGAGGCTTCGATTTTCGGCGTGCTTCCAGAAGGCGATGACTTATTTCTCGAGGCCCTATCTAAGAAGGGTCGCGTACCTCTGCTCGACAAATTTTGTTCCTCAAAAGCAGAAGAGGTTCTCCAAGACCTTGATTTGCTGATCAAATGCAATATCGCTCGCCAAATGTTTGATGATCGTCTGATCGACGTTCTTGAATATCAAACTCTTGTACGCCGCTTCTTGCTCAAATCGAAGGACACAGACAAATCCCTCCTGGCCAAGTTCGAAGAACACCAAGCGCATTACTCTACTTTGGAGAATGCGATTGATCGAAACAAAGTGTTCCTAGCTATTGATGGCTATGCAAGAGGTATCCTAAGGGACCGGCTGGAATCGGTTGGTGTGGAGTTCCACGTTCCTCATAACACTGATACTGCAGATGTGTTTCGTGGAATCCCAGCGGCACCTGGCGCAGCCAAAGGCATCGCACACGTCTTCGGACAGCCCCGCCCGAACACGACCGATCCCCTAGTTCTTGTTGTTGATTCAATAATGTTCACCCCCGAACATGTTGATCTTCTTTGGGAGAGTGTCGCCGTAGTCACATCCGACTCTGGCGTGACCGGACACATTCCTTTGATTTGCCGTGGTTCACTGCGTCCTTGCGTTATCCTTCGGGCGGAACAATTATCGCAGATTCGTAACGGGGATAGGATTGCTGTGGGCGGACAACAAGGGATCGTTGTATTAGGACTATTGGTTGAATAGTAGGCATGCCCTGATCCGGGACTCTTCGTGCCAAGGATTTTGCCCAAGCGACGTATGCATCGCGTCTTAGCCCCAATCATGATGCGGCTTTGGGCGCTTCGCCTAACAAACGGCAAACCGGCGCTCGCACGCTGGATAGGCAAGGTTGAAACTCAGTTTGGCTAAATGTAAAGTGCTCGCTCAATGGTTTTTGGTGTCTTTAATAGGCTCAGTCGGAGCGAAGTCAAGTCTTGGTCACCAAAAACCACTGCGTTTTGCCTTGACGTTATGCGTCATGGCCGCCACCCGTACAAAGGAGGCTAATCATGAAATCCAAGTATTCCCTCGCAATTCTGATTTTCGCATGCGTTTTTGCTCAACCAGCCTTGACACAGACAATCCAAGAAATCAAGTCATGCGTTTCCTTTATCTACTTGCCGAATGCGAAAGGTGAACTTGTCCCCAATGGGACTGGCTTCTTTGTAAGTATTGACGACACGATACGCGACCAATCCTACGTTTACACTATTACATCAAAACATGTTCTCTGGGACACTGCCACTAAGGCTTTTGTACCCAATGCATGGCTACGATTGAACACAAAAGCCGGCGACGCGGACTTCGTTCGGCAACCGATGAGAACCACTGGCGACCTCAAGAACGTGTTCGTCCACACCGATAGTACCGTTGACTTGGTTGCGGTGCTAGGAATCCCGAATCCGGAGAAATACAGTTTTACCACTATTCCTAGTGAACTGATCAGGACCGGTCACGATATCAAGAGTTTGGGCTTAGGAGAAGGCACGGATGTCTTTTTCCCCGCTCTTTTTGTCCCGCATATCGGCGAACACAAGAATTACCCTATCGTCCGATTTGGAAAGCTTGCATTGGTATCCGACGAGCGAATAAGTTGGGATCGTCAGCTTCAGCGCCTTTTCCTTATCGAATCAATCTCTATCGGCGGTCATAGCGGCGCACCCGTGTTCATCTGGTTTGAGCCTCGTCAAAAACAGGGTGAACCAGTCATGTACGGCCAGAAGCTTATCCGGCTCATTGGCGTGATTCAGGGATTCTTCGAATTCAATCGCGCTCTGGGATTTCAACAAACTGCGATAATCCCAGTATACGGTTCTCACACTGGGATTTCAGCTGTGGTGCCCGTTGAGCAGATGCAGGAAATCCTGTTCGGTCCCGAAGCCACAAAGGTGCGGGACAAGCTATCAGCTGCTTCGCCTTCGAAGACGGGACAGGTTCGTCACTAGCTCTTTGTAGGTGGCGGCCACGAACGCATAACACTTTATAAAAGGTCGGAGTCAAGAGAATATTTTTCACCCGTGTCGTTGCGATAGCAACGAGTTTGTCCCTGTTCTTTGAAGACATCGATCGAGAACTGTAC
>JBGPAN010000513.1:0-3505 GCA_041480785.1 Bacteroidota bacterium
CTTGTTGATCATTCGCTGATCATCAGCGCTGAGCCTGTTATATCCTTCGTGCTTGATTTTTGGATGGCTCTTTCGATGGTACCGCGCAATGTTTGCGATAATCTCCTTTTCGTTTTCTGTGAAGCCAAGGAGTTCGGAATTCCGTATCAGATAATATGAATGACGGTGATGTTGCGCATGCGAAACGAAGAGACCAACTTCATGCAACAACGCCGCAGCCTCCAAAAACTCGCGTTCCAGAGTGCCAAGCTTGTGAAGCGACACCGTCTGATCAAAAATCTTCAGAGCGAGTTTCGCAACCTGGTGAGCGTGCCCTTTCTCATAATGAAGGCTTTCCGCGAGATGAACGACATTGGAATAGCGAAGGTCATGAAAGTGTTTGACTCGCCCATTGCTCTGAATGTTCTCGAGCGTGTCCAGTATGATCCCTTCTCGCAGGGCGTATTCGGACACCATCATTTCCTTGACCCCGAGTTCTTTGAACACTTCCTTCAAGATGATGGAACCTGCGAGAATGATGTCTGCCCGGGCGGGGTCAAGTCCTTCTATGGCCAAGCGAGCTTCGACATCCTCAGCCTCCAGAATCGCTTCAACGCACTCAAAAAGTTCTTCTCTTGAGAAAGTGAATCCATTGAGTGACGTCTCATTCTCCCCTCCCCGCTTGCACCGAATGATATTGGCGAGGTTCGCTATCGTGCCGGAAGTCCCCACCGTCACATCAAACTCATGCTCTCGTACTGAACGCCGGATCGGGTTCAGCATCCCACGAACGTGCTTCTCGCATTCGCGGGCAGCCTTCACGGTTTTCTTGCCTGATTCAAAGAAGCGTTGGGTTAGTCGTACAGAACCAATTTTGAGGCTGTTGTTGTAGAGAATCTTTCGTTGGTAGCCAACCAAGAATTCAGTGCTGCCTCCTCCGATATCGACCATCAAGTGTTTCTTCTTGAAAACGGGCAACGCTTGAAGAACACCAAGATGGATCAAGCGAGATTCCTCGAAGCCGGACGCAATCTGCAACTTGATTCCCGTCTCCGCTTTCACCCGTCTCAGGAAATCGTCCTGGTTCAACGCTTCCCGAACAGCACTCGTTGCAACAGCGCGAATCGGGGCGCGCAGCGAATCGGCCACAATCTTGAAACGCTTGAGAGTCTGGATGGACCTCGTCATAGCGCCTTCTGTCAGATACTTCATATCTGTTGAACCAGCGCCGAGCCTGACCACCTCTTTCTCTTTGTGAAGAATCACAAATCTTCCGGCAACAGGATGCACTTTGGCTACGATCAGGTGAATTGAGTTCGTGCCCACGTCAATTGCTGCGAGATTTGCTACGGGTCTACTCATCTTCAAGGCTCGCCATAATGCCCTGTTTCAAAGCTCGATTGACCTCCTCAAAGCCTCTAGCCGCCTCGATAACCTGGAACCCGAATTCTGTCGTCATCTTATCGAATTCCTTGAGAATACTCTTTTGGTACTCGATGAAGCTGTCATAGACATCCTCACCAAGCCTGAGATCCATTCCCGACTCCCAGTAGTCCATACCTTCCCCGGACTGTTCCTCCCAATATCGTTTGTGAAGTGTTCCGCTGTTTATCACCCGAGGGATAAGGTCTTCGATATTGATCCGCATATAGAATACTGCATCGGGTTCGAGAGCGAAGCCGAATACCTTACGAATCCATTGGCGATCGGCGCCACGTACGACAGAACGAGCAAACGCTGTATAAATATATCGATCAGCCAGAACAATGAACCCCGATCGAAGTGCTGGAATGATTTCATGTTCAAGCCGGTCGGCATAATCTGCAGCATACAGCAGACTGAACGTGTTAGTATTGAGCGTGTGGCCTGATTTTGCTTCATCGATCGCCTTCCCCATGAGGGGAGAGCGGGTCCATCCTGTTGTAACAACACCATATCCTTTGACTTCAAGCCATTTTTTCAGCTCTTCGAGTTGCGTTGAACGGCCGACGCCATCAGTCCCCTCGATGACAATGAGCTTGCCTGTGAAATCACTGACATCAACGTACGGAAGTCCAAATCCATGGAACATTTTCTTTTTACGCGACATAGACGTTTTCCTTTTTCTGGAGGTACGGGGCTGGTTTGTAGTCCTTCAATTTCTCCCGGACAAGATTACGCAGCTGCTCCTGCTGCTTCTGTATCGTCTGTGTCGCATCGATGACGGTGAGATTGAATTCAGCCGAGATCTTGTCATACTCCTCGAGTATCTTCGATTGGAAAAGCCTGTAGCTCTCTTTGGGGTCCTCACTGAGACCGAGGTCCATTCCCGCCTCATGGAATTTCAGCTCGACACGCCCGTTGAGAATTCGCTTGAGCGAAACTTCAATTGGCACTCTGAAGTAGAGAGCGATGTCCGGTTTGACCGCAAATCCGTACATATTCCGCACCCATTCTGGGTGCACCCCACGCACGACGTCGCGGCCAAATGCGGTAAAGATATACCGATCAGCACAGACAATCATCCCCGCCTTCAACGGCGGTATGATGAGATGCGCCAGCCGGTCGGCGAAGTCGGTGGCGTGCAGAATGCTGAATGTTGTCGGCGTGAGGAGATTCTTTTTCTTCCCTCGCTTGATGGTCTCATTGACAAGGGCGGAGGAATTCCATTCTGTGAAAAACACCCGATACTTCGAGTTTAGCAGCCACTTCTGAAGCAGTTGAAGCTGCGTCGATTTTCCCGACCCGTCAATGCCCTCAACCACGATAAGTTTACCAGGATACGGGTGAGGTTGCTCAAATAGTCTTGCCATGGGAAATCCTTTGCTCACGCTAGTGCACGAAGGTGCTTCGGTTGAAGATGCCATATCAGGGTTCCCTTGCTTCTCGGGGGAAGAGTCGATACCTCGATGCAGCAAAGAGATCCTTTTTTGAACTCGATGACGCTGCTTTCACTGCCAAGGAGCTGCGATGCGATGAAGCCAAGGTCCGGTTGATGACCAACGAGCATGATGCTATTCAGACTTCGAAATTGCGACAGATACGTCATAAGATTCTTCACTGAGCTTCCCGCCGTAAGCTCCTTGCAGACTTGAATCTTGTTTTCGGCCCTCAGTGCGCGTGCTGCGATCCTTGCCGTATCATGAGCCCTGATCAGCGGGCTCGTCAAAATCACGTCAATCTCATTAATCAAGGATGCCAATCCTTTGGCCGCTTTCGACATTTTCTCTTTACCTTCTTCGGTGAGAGGTCGGTCGTCATCCACGAAGGCGGCTGTGCCTCCGTCTACTGCAATTGCATGCCGCAAGAGATAAATCCGCATATTACTCCTTCACAAGCTTGCCTGGCTCCATCGATCGGAGAAGAGTTGTTTTGAAAATTCCACGCTCCCATTGCTCAAGAATTGAGGTCATCTCAGCGAACAAGCGACCGCGAAGGGCCGACTGCTCACGAATGACCTTGGTGAGTGCAGACGTAGGGATTCTTTCCTGCACATCCCCGCGAAGCCTGTTGAAGACCCTAGTCTCTCTTAGATACGCCTGCAATC
>JBGPAN010000514.1:0-3501 GCA_041480785.1 Bacteroidota bacterium
CCTTCAATGATCAGCTCGAACGACGCTCTCAACACATGTCGCTTCTGGTTGCTGTCACGTTGAAGTGCTTTCTCCTGCTGAAATCTCCCTGTTTCGTTTGTAGTTGAAGCGAAATCGACAATATTCTTGATTTTCGCGCAGGTATTCGTGATATTCTTGCGAATATTCATCCATTCCACTTGTCCCGGCGCGCCTGCATTCTTGATGATTCTCGCACGCACCATGTTGGTCCTGCTTCTCGTTTTCCCTCTCCTTGATAGCCCATCGCTGGGACAAAACAAGGCGACGCCAGCGCGCGCGCTCACGGCTTTGCGTACCAGCGGGCCGATCAAAATTGATGGCCACTTGGCGGAACCTGTATGGCAGCGCAAAGGGGAGATCGGATTTGTTCAGCGCACGCCTGACGAGAATGCCCCCGCATCACAGAAGACCGAGGTTCTCGTTGCCTACGATCAGAGCGCATTGTACGTGGCCGTGAAGATGTTTGACACGCATCCTGACTCGATCGTGGGCAGGCTCGCTCGTCGCGATCAAGATTCTCAATCCGATCAGGTGATCATCGGCATCGACGCAGCACATGATAAAAGAACCGGATACTACTTTGGGGTCAATCCGGCTGGAGCAATTGCTGACGGAACGTTGTCCAATGACACGCAGACTGACGATGGCTGGGATGGTGTCTGGGATGTTGGCGTGAGTATTGAGTCGTGGGGCTGGGTTGCAGAATTCCGCATTCCCTTTTCTCAGCTTCGCTTTTCAAAGCTCGACAAGTATGTCTGGGGTTTCGAGGTCTACAGGTTCATCCAACGGAGAAATGAAGAATCCTACCTCGTGTACTACCCCCGGACAGATCGCCTGCGAGTTTCCCGATGGATCGAACTTCAGGGTATCGAGGGAATCAAGCCGCCTTCACGCATCGAACTTCTTCCGTATGCCGCTGCCACAGGAAAATTTCTTCAGCAGCCACCGGTCGATGGTTTCAACTCCGGGCGCACGGATCCCTTTAAGTTACAGCGTGACTTTCCGTGGAGCGTCGGCGCAGACGCGAAGATCGGCCTCTCGGGGGATATGACGCTTGACCTGTCCCTGAATCCCGACTTTGGCCAGGTTGAAGTAGACCCCGCGGTCGTCAATCTCACGGCATACGAGGTCTACTATCAGGAGAAACGACCATTTTTCATCGAGGGGTCGAATATCCTGAGCTTTGGCCGCGGTGACGCTGCAACGCTCCAGGACTTCTTCTGGTCCGATCCGAACTTCTTCTATAGTAGGAGAATCGGGCGGGCGCCCCAGGGGTCTGTCACGCACGAAGGATTTCAGGATATTCCTGATCGAACCACAATTCTCGGGGCAGCAAAACTGAGTGGGAAAATCACGAACTCGTGGTCCTTCGCAGCATTAACCGCTGTGACGGATCGAGAATATGGTGAGGTTGATTCTGCCGGCGTTCGATTCACGGAAGAGATTGAGCCGAGGACATTCTATGGCGTTGTGAGAACGCAGAAGGAATTCAACGATGCCCGGCAAGCGATCGGAATGATCGGCACGATCGTCGAGCGCGGTATCGGTGACCAGCGATTGACGGGCATTGTCAACAATCAAGCTGCCTCACTCGGCGTGGATGGGTGGACGTTTATCGATCGCGATAAAGTCTGGGTCTTGTCAGGATGGGCGGGTGCGTCGTATGTCTCCGGAAGCAATGACCGGTTGATTGATCTCCAGCGTTCACCGCAACATTTTTTCCAACGTCCGGATGCGTCCTACCTCAATCTTGATCCGAATGCGACCTCGCTTGTGGGTTGGGCGTCACGCGTCCGGCTCGACAAGGTCACCGGCAATTGGATTTTCAATGCGGCGATTGGAGCGATTGACCCGAAATTCGAGACAAACGATGCCGGCTTCCTAACCAGGGCAGATTTCATCAATGGCCACGTCTATGTCGGTTATCAATGGTTTCAGCCGGATAGGATCTTCCGAACAAAGACGCTGAGCGGAGCGCTCATTGAGCAGCTTGATTTCGGAGGCAACAGGATAGGGGAGAGCTACCAACTGTTTCTTGACGGTCAGTTCCTGAACTACTGGGAAGCTGCGCTGACTGTTGGATTGTTCGGCGAGACCTACGATGACCAACGCACCCGCGGAGGTCCGCTCATGAAGCAATTGAGCAGTCAGAGTGTGGTGTTCAGCCTCTCGAGCGATACACGAAAGTCATTTTATGGGACGTTGAACACAGCGGCCACCAAAGGTCGATCGGGGAGCTGGACGTTCAACCCCAGTCTCAGCGTCAGTTGGAAAGCCACGAGAACACTGAATGCGAGTATCAATCTCGATTTTTCACGGGTTCGCTCAGAGGCGCAATATGTCGCGACCATTGCAGATCCTCTGGCAATTGCGACTTTTGGCTCCCGCTATGTTTTCGGAACTCTCGATCAGAAGCAGCTTTCGACTGCCTTCCGACTCAACTGGACGTTTACCCCAAAGTTGAGTTTCCAGCTCTACGTGCAACCCCTTCTCTCGTCGGGTGCGTATGCCGGCATCAAAGAGCTGGCCCAGCCAGGGACCTTCGCTTTCAACAGGTACGGCGAAGGACCATCACAGATTTCCCTCGCCGGTGATAACTACATTGTTGATCCCGATGGCCCGCTCGGTCCAGTCCTGCCATTCAGTTTCTCAATGCCTGACTTCAACTACAAATCAATCCGTGCGAATGCAGTTTTCCGATGGGAATACCTACCCGGGTCGACAATGTACTTTGTCTGGACACACGAAAAGGCAGACTATGAAAGCCGGGGAGATTTTGAATTTGGTCGGGATGTGAGCAGGCTCGCGCGCGTTGCGCCGGACAACGTCTATTCGATCAAGATAACGTACTGGTTGAATCCCTAAGTTGTGCCACTCCGCTCTTCGTACAGCGTCAACAATCAAGTCCTAAACAGAAACTCGCCAACGCTATCGTGTAGCTCCAGAGGAGCGCGGTTTATGCGCGAGGATGGCCGCGAAATCCGGATCTCGCCATATGGACAATAAATCAGGATCGAGAACTTGAGGAAAACTGTATTCGATTCCAATTGCCTTGGCCAGCTCAGAGAGTGCCTTTGCGCGGTCGTTCTGGATTGCATGCACTCGAGCTTTCCAGTAATGTGCCCGGGCTGAGGTTGAATCAAGTGTGAAGAGCTGCTGCATAGCGCGAACGGCAAGGTCAGGACGTTTACCTCTCCGAGCCTGAAGCAATGCATAGTACGCCAGAGTTGTATAGTCCCGAGGATTCTCCGAGAGGACACGGTCAGCAAGTTGAAGACCCTGATTGAGCGGATCGAGAGATTCGAGCTTTCCTCTCAACTGATATGCCCGGCCAATCCAATAGTACAGGACCACCTTCGTTTGAGCATCTGCACGATCCATGATCTGTTGGCAGTACTGAACAATCCGATCATCTCGATCGAGACCGGTCCACGCCCGGAATTTGTAATTGATGGTCAAGAGCGAATCAGGGGCGCGGAG
>JBGPAN010000515.1:0-3497 GCA_041480785.1 Bacteroidota bacterium
ACAACATTCTGGTTGTGGGTTCCTTTATCATCGGTTTGGACATAGACGAACCGGGCATCGGCAAACGTATCGCCGAGGCGGCCAGTCAGTACGGCGTGGACAATCTCAACGTGCTGTTTCTGACGCCTTTGCCCGGCACGCGCCTGTGGGACCAGATGAAATCGGAGGATCGCATCGCCCTCGATGCGTTCCCGGAGGACTGGAAATATTACACGCTAACCTTCCCGGTGGCCCGGCATAAGCATTTGTCTCTGGACGGTATCATCCAAGAAATGATCTCCTGCGACAGGCGCTTCTATTCCATGCCGCGCATTCTACGCAGGGCGTGCAGCAACTTGTGGCAACGCCGCAAGCCACTGATCACCTTGGTGGGCAGTCTTTCATACAGAAGCAACCTCCGGTTGAACTGCAAGGCATACGCGGACTTCAAGCGTCAACGGGGCAATAGGTACGATTGAGTAAGTGGAGTGTAAGGGGAAAACCGAGTGCCAGCCACAAGATAAAAGGGATGAAATCTACAAGTCATAATTCTTCATGCTCAACAAGTCGCTCAAGTAAACCGCTGATCGCGAGGCCTTTATGTACTTTGTTGCAACATTATCGCAAACGAACGAACACATAAGAGAACGTATACTGAAACAATAAGATGCGAAGAACGGAAGGAAGGTGTGGTAAGCTGAACAGAAGTCAGGGCTTTGAGTGAGCGCGAAGAGAATATCTATAAATGAGGGTACATCCAAGAGTCCACACCAGGGATGACCTCGCGATATTCACTTCATCGGAAAGGAGACATGAAATGGCTCAACGAGTTCAAGTGTCTTGCATAAACAAGCGTGAACACTACAATCCACATGAGCGCATCATCGACATCGGAGGCGTCATGCCGAACGGCAGCCGATGGAAAAGGTCTCAACCAAAGGCGATTGAGTCAATAGAAGATGGCACTTATGACTTTTTCGTGAGCGTCGGTGGATATACTACAGATGTCATCGTAGCCAGACATGAAGGGCACAAGTACCTAAAAACCAAACCCGATGCGACGGGGAAAAATAATCTGCTCAATCTGCCGGAATGCCCAGCGATTTGAAGAGGGTGACGCTCGGATGAGAGAGAAGCCCTTCGACATGAATTGCTCTAGACCGGAGCTCGAAACCCTTACACACCTTTGTACGGATGCTTTATGCTTTCCGGTCGAAAGGAGGGCCAGCATCTAGAACATACTCCCATTGATGACCGTTGTATGATTTCGATCATCCAACGTCAAGAATAGACAAGTGGAGGCGGGCTGCAATGACGTTTTGCCTAAACGTCATATGCAAAGTGCGCCGGAAGGTCAATATGAAGAAAGGCATCGGTATCAAATGACCAAGAAGAGATTTACGCTCATGGCCCGCGTAAGCACGGACAATCGTCAGGCGATCAAGCAGGTCTTGGAAAAGCTCGTTGCGAAGAGATCAATCACCTCAACAGATGAAGGGTTTCTTGTGAAGGCGACAATGTACGGGGAGCGCGCACGGGAGCTGAACCGATCGTTGCTCTCAGTCCTGCGTCGGGTCGAGCGCAAGACCCGCCTACGCTCAGAATGGAAGTCAGGGGGTATAACGGAGTGTTTCTTCGACTATGTGCCAAAGGGGTCGCGAAAAGCCTGAGGCAGAATGTGCACACTGCACATGACACGCCGCACCACGACGCTCGCTCAATGCTAACGCCAACAGCGCTGATAGCTGTTGACTCAAGGAAAGGAGCTCCGCCAAACGCCGGGATCCTGAGGCAAGGCGAAATTGATACCTTCCCACCGGTTCGGGAAAAATCCGAGGCCGTTCTTGATCGAATGGGGAGGCCTTCAGTTTTGACCTCAACGGACGCTGGCAGGAGGGGGGCTAACACTCGAACATGCTCACTATCAACCTATTCCCGAGTTTTTCGAAGGCGGATTCGGCACGCTTCAACGGTCTGCCATCTGCGATCTGTTTATCCGCCGACCCGTCCGCCGGAACAGTTCTCGTGTAGGCGGAAGCGCGAAGTGCGCAGGCGGACTTGCTGCCGGCTCAGATCCAAATATACCGGATTTCCGGTATTGACATTGCACCCCTGCCCAGATAGATTCTGAGCAAGTACGACAGGCTCGCAAGTTGCTTGTCTTCATCTCTCGCAAAAATCCATTACATTCGCTGCAGTCTTTGTGTCTGTGACTCATCGCCCCGAAGATGGATTGACTGTTTCAGAGCAATCAGCTAAATGCCAACCTATCACATCAGCGAATCAAAAACACGATACAGCATCATCGATCCGCAGCTGCAGAAAGCCGGATGGAATCTCTCCGACCGTACGCAGGTTGCATTCGAGATACCTGTCGCGGGGTATGATGGCTCTGTTTCAGAAGGCTTCACTGACTACTGCCTCTACAGGGCGAACGGTGAAATCCTTGCCGTCGTCGAAGCGAAACGGACGAGCCGGGATGCTCGTGTAGGAAAGCAACAACTCCTGCAATACCTGGAGGGAATCCAGAACAGGCAGACTTTCCGGCCATTCGGCTTCATGGCCAACGGCGAGGAAGTTTTCTTCTGGGATAGTGAAGTCGCAGCCGAAAGACAGGTTGCCGGCTTCTTTTCCTCAGAGAACCTCGAACGCCTTCTCTTCCTGAAGCAAAACCATAAGCCGCTCAACATCGTTGAGATCAACCGCACAATCGTCGAGCGCTCATACCAAGTCGAGGCGATCCGACGCATCTCTGAAGCGGTGGAAGTGAAGAAGAAGCGAAAGGCGTTGTTGGTGATGGCGACAGGTACAGGGAAGACGCGAACAATCATGGCGCTTATCGACGTGTTCTTGAGGACCCATAACGCGCAGCGGGTACTCTTCCTGGCCGACCGGGATGCACTTGTGGATCAGGCGCTCACCGACGGGTTCAAGACATTCCTGCCGAACGAGTCGCGGGCAAGGGTGCGGACATACGATCTTGACGACGCTAAAAGGAAACGTATTTGCGTCTCGACTCTGCAAACTCTTGAAATTTGCTACGAAAAATTTACACCAGCCGATTTCGATTTGATCATAACGGACGAATGCCACCGATCGATCTATAACAAGTTCACGGACGTTCTGGCATACTTCGATGGCGTGCAAATAGGACTGACGGCGACTCCAGCGGAGTTCATCGACCGGGACACGTTCAAGTTCTTCGATTGTCACGACCCCCGGTCCGCCGAAGGCATTGCCGTAGGCGGAAAGATCCCCACATTCCTTTACACATTCGACAAAGCTGTCGAGGAGAAATATCTCGTCGACAAGAACGTCTACGCTGCGCAGACGAAGTTCCAGCGCCAGGGAATCAAAGGCGCAAACATGACGGAGGAAGAGAAGGAGGAGTTGCGCAAACGGGGTATCGATCCGGATGAGATCGACTATGAAGGGACCGACCTTGAGCGGAAAGTGACCAACAATGACACGCTCCGCGCACAGTGGGAAGAGTTCATGGATGTATGCTACAAGGATGC
>JBGPAN010000516.1:0-3483 GCA_041480785.1 Bacteroidota bacterium
GCGATCGTGAAGTATTTTGATGCGATAAAGAAGTTTGCGGAGGAATGAGCATACCCGCGAGCCTTGTAATGCTTAGGAGCTCGTCATCGACTGAAGTCGACGACTTTAAGAAAGCAAAACCCTTTGGGTTTCGTAACAATTGAGCCGTCCGATTCATCGGATGGCGTCGGCCAACCGTTCTTCAATAAGCAGCCATGCGCGGCATGAATCGCTGTTTCACATAAGAAACCGCATTTTGCATCTGGATTTCACCAAAACCTCCTCGCTTTTCATTTGCTTCCTGTCTTGAATCTCACCGAAAAATCAAGTAATAAGGACCCGATAAGCCAACGCGAAAAGGTCAGAGAGTCTGGAGATTTTCTGGTCTACCTGGCAAATGCAGAGAATGCTGCACTGATACAGATCGAATCCTTCCGCGCCGTATTGCAATGAACGCTGCTGACGTTGTTTTCAATATTCAACGCTTTTCCCTGCACGATGGTCCGGGCATCCGCACAACTGTGTTCCTCAAGGGCTGTTCAATGCGCTGCTTTTGGTGCCACAATCCCGAAGGGCAGCACCCGGAGCCAGAACTTCGCTACTTTCCCGAACGATGTATCTCCTGTGGCCAATGCGTCATCTCCTGCCCGAACCATGCACATGAAATGCATGACGGTGCTCATATCTTTCTGCGCGACAACTGTGCGTTGAGCGGAAAGTGCGTTGAAACATGCTATCCCCGTGCCCTCCAGATGGAAGGACGCTTGATGACAGTCGGCCAGGTAATGGATGACATACTACCCGACAAACCATTCTATGAATCATCCGGTGGGGGTGTCACGCTCTCAGGCGGCGAGCCGGCATTGAGCAAAGACTTTGCCCGGGAAATTCTCGAACATTGCAAACAGCATCGATTGCACACCGCAATCGAAACGTGTGGCGACGTTCCGTGGGCATCTCTCGAGGCTCTTCTCCCATTCACCGACCTGATCATGATGGACATCAAGCATTTCGATTCCGCCAGACATCAGCTTACCACCGGTCAGCCAAATGATCGCATTCTCTCCAATGCACATCGACTGGCATTGAGCGGAAAGGCGATCGTCTTCCGCACACCGGTCGTGCCGTCGGTGAATGACACAGAAGACGACATCAAACAAATCGCCACGTTCGTTCGTGAATTGATCGAGCTGCGCAAAAGCGTCAGTCGGAACGGCAGCGGAGAGATCATATACGAATTGCTGGCGTTCCACAAACTCGCCGCGGGAAAGTATCCGAGCCTGGGTCTGGACTACAAAGCACATGATGTCGAGCCACCGACGAAGGAAAGAATGGCAGAACTCCTTGACGCTGCGCGTGGATGCGGCATTGACGCTTCAATGCGATAGGAAGCAGAACGTTAATTCATTTTCTTGAATGGGGACGCAATGGTTGGAGCTGAAACAAAAGAACTGACTTTCACAGAACGCATCGACATGTTGCGAGCGACGAAGATGCAGCACACAGAAGAGAAATGGCGGGAACTCGGCTGCTTCGATATGGATGACCTCCCGATTATGCTTCCTCCACTTGAATCGCGCAAAGTTGTTCGTGTCGTTAGCGGATCCGGTTTGCTGATCGTCGATGCCCTGTTCAAAGAATTGACGCCAAAGACCGATCATCCGAGCGGTGGAATCTTCGGTGCACGGGCTTGCGGTGAGAATTTCCGGCAAGTGATAGACCTGCATCCGCCATACATTGACCCGGTGAGTTCCCTCGCGGGAGGATATATGGCCCATTTCTCCGCCTATCGTCAGCCTGCCTGGAACCCCGACTTCGATTTTTCGCACCTCCACGAAGATCAGCAGAAGTACAAACTCCATCATGGCATCGGTGCGGTGCAGCACTTCTGTCAGGATGAAGCAATAGGCCTTACACTTGGTTGGGAGGGCATTCTTGCGAAAATCCAACACTATCGTGCGGTGAACACCGACGAGGAAGCCCAGGAGTTGTACGACGGCCTGGAGCACATGGTGCTTGGGATACAGAATTGGATCGCCCGGCATGCAGCGGCTGCGCGTGAAATGGCGAAGCAGGAAGAGAATTCACAACTGCGCCAAAACCTCACCGAGATGGCCACGATCAATGAGCATCTGGTTCAAGGTCCGCCTCGAACGTTTCGCGAGGCATGTCAGTGGATGCTCTACTATCAACTCGCCGGGAAGATGTACAATATGGGGGGCTCGCTTGGACGCGTTGACCAGTTTCTCTTCCCCTTCTATCAGGAGGACAAGAAACGGGGAGTTTTGACTGACGAAGAAGCCATCTTCCACCTCGCCTGCCATTTCATCATGGACACCAGCTACACTCAACTCGGTGGTCCCGACGCCTCAGGCAATGATACGACAAATGCTCTTTCCTATCTCGTGCTCGAAGCCGCACATCGGTTAAAAGTGCCGGTGAATGTCGGAGTCAGCGTCGGTAAGAACGTCGATCCCGGATTGCTCCGGCGGGGTGTCGAAATCTTGTTCGAGGACAAAACAGGTATCCCAAAGTTCCTCGGAGTCGATCGCACGAGCGAAGGATTCGCCAGAAATGGACTTCCCATCGAGCTTGGGCGGCAACGGGCATATTCCGGCTGTCACTGGTGCGCCATTCCCGGCAGGGAATACACCGTGAACGACTGCGTGAAAGTGAACCTCGCCACTGTTTTTGAAGTAGCGCTAAAAGATATGATGTCTGACGGATCCATCGAACCTTCTGTGGATGGACTCTGGCGCTTTTTCGATAAACACCTTCGCCGCAGCGTCGAGACGGTTGCGCAGAGCCTTGATTTTCACATGGACCACATGTATCGCGTGTTTCCTGAGCTGCATCTCGACCTTCTCTGCTACGGACCGATTGAAAAAGGGCGCGATGCGTCGCATGGCGGTGTTGAGTTCTACAACCTGTGCGTTGATGGCGCGGGCTTGGCAACCGTAGCAGATTCATTTGCCGCGGTTGAGCAACGGGTGGAGCGTGAGAAGAGAATGACCTGGAAGGATCTCATGCATTTTCTCGATACGAACTGGGCGGATGAAGCCGGCGAGCGGACGCGGCTTATGATGAAAGCTATCCCCCGGTATGGGAGCGGAGGCTCGAGGGCTGATACGTTCGGCGTAAATATCGCGCGCACGTTTACGACAATCGTCAAGGAAAAACCAACTCCGCATGGGTTCAATTTGATTCCCGGAATTTTCTCATGGGCCGCAACGATCGCAATGGGGAAGGACGTTGATGCGACACCCAACGGACGATTTTCGAAAAGTCCAATCTCGCACGGTCCTAATCCGGATCCGGGATTCCGGAAAGACGCTGCCCCGACTGCTCTCGCGCTCGCGGTTGCTTCCGTTCAACCGGGGTATGGCAACACTGCACCGATGCAGATCGAGCTCGATCCAGGTCTCTCAAAATCGAACGAGGACATCGAGAAGGTCATTGCACTCATCCGGACGCATTTTGAGCTCGGCGGCACACAGATCAACA
>JBGPAN010000517.1:0-3473 GCA_041480785.1 Bacteroidota bacterium
AGTTTCACATCTTGACCTGCAAAGGAGAATTCAACTCCCTTGAAAGACGACACGAGCGTCACACCAAATACTATTCCCAAAGCAATCAGAAGCACTGCAACAACGACGGACTTCGTCGACATAGACATCCTCCTCAACACGTGATTGTTCCTTTAGTAGTTTTTAACCTTGCTGTTTCGAGAAAACAGAGCTTTTCGTCCTCCTCACGATGAAGGCCTCGTGAGCTTTCTTAGCATATCAAAAGATTTTATGGGCTTAAGCTCTTCAAAATGTTGACGTAGATATAAACGCAAAGTTCCATCAATTTCGTTCCCCAGCGCCGATCCAAGGTCGAGCGAACCTATGGACTCCAAGGGGGCACTGAGCAATCTCTGCAGGCCCTTCAACACCCCGATGGAAACGCGCATGTTCCCTTCGTCGGAAAAAGTTCCCGAGGCTACCTTCTGGCCGGATCGAAATGTCTCATTCCTGAAAAACGTTTCCGGCTGCCAGCATCGGCTGCACAGAACGGCACCCTTGCCTGATTGAAAAACGGCAGAATCGTCGGCAACCAGATCATCGAGCTTCCTGCCGCAACTGATGCATCCGTCGAGGGAAGGCATAAACCCTAGCACAGAAGCGCACCTCAACTCGAATGCCAGGAAAAAGTTCATGAAGTGCTTTTGGGCACGCTCCAGTTCGTCTAACGATTGCACAAGAAGCGTGTAGAGCGCATCATTCCCTTCTTCGTCGTGAGTCAACTGGTTGAGCAGCTCGATGATGGAAAGCCCCACAGCCATTCGCTCCAATTCGCTGTGGATGTTCTTATACGTCTTGAGAAGATCACATTGCGAAATGAGCTGCAGCTCCCGTTGATCTTTCTTGTAGAGGATGAGGGATACAGCCGAGAGAGGTTCCAGCGCGGCACCGAACTTGCTATTCATCTGGCGGGCGCCCTTGGCAATCCCCTTCACTTTGCCGAAGCGGCGGGAGTAGAACGTGACAATCTTGCTGCTGTCACGGTACTTCATCGATTTCAAAACAACAGCGTCAGTCCTCGTGATCATCAGATCATCTAGTGAAAAACAGCTCTCCGGACCATCGACGAAAGATCCTTTTTCTTCAGGTCGTCCATTGCCGTTCGATACGGGCTTCGCAGGACTCCCTTCTCTGTGATGATCGCCGTGATCAGGTCGCTCGGCGTAATATCAAACGCCGGCGAGTAGACATCGATGCCCTCCGGGGCAACCTGTCGTCCGCCGAACGCTGTGACTTCCGCTCCACTCCGCTGTTCAATCGGGATCTCGCGGCCTGAGACCATTTCAAAGTCGATCGTGCTCGTCGGAGCAGCAACATAGAACGGAACGTTATGATGCTTTGCAAGGACCGCCAGTCCGTACGTACCGACCTTGTTCGCTACATCTCCATTCAGCGTCACTCGGTCCGCACCGACGACGATCACATTTACTTTCCCCTGTTGAAGAAGAAACGCCGCGGTGCTGTCGGTGATCAACGTCGAGGGAATCTGAAGTTTCTTGAGCTCCCATGCGGTCAGGCGAGAACCCTGAAGCAGCGGCCGCGTTTCATCGATGTAAACATGGTTCAATTTGTGCTGTTCCCAGGCAGCCTTCAGAATGCCTTGCGCTGTTCCATCACCTCCGGTCGCCAGACTCCCGGTGTTGCAATGGGTCAAAACATTGGCCGCGTTAGGTAGAAGCGCCGATCCCAATTGGCCGATCAGTCTGCAATTCTCCTCGTCTTCGGCGTGGAGAGCCTTCGCTGCTGCCAGAATGTTTGCCCGAATCGTCTCAGCTGGCTGGCCGGCTGAATCGATGACGACATGACGCATCGCGTTCACTGCCCAGAACAAGTTCGTTGCGGTCGGCCGGGTTGACGTGAAGAGGTTAGTCGTTCGCGCAATACATGCTGTCAGTGAATGAGCGTCGACTGCTTTGAGTTTGTTAAAGGAGAGGACAAATCCGTATGCGGCTGCTATTCCCAACAGGGGCGCGCCACGGATTGCGAGAGACTTGATTGCCTGTGCGAGGACGTTTTCGTCATCCGTTTCGACGTAGACTTCTTCGAGGGGGAGTTTCGTTTGGTCAAGAAAAATAACAAACCCATCCAGCCATGCAATCGATCGCATTGGAATCACCGTTCATCAAATCGCGATAGCTGCACAAAGGAGCGATATCGGTCCTGTATTTGAAGGTAGGTAAGGTCTTTGAGTCCGTCAACGCTGAACTTCTCAACACAGAATGACGCGAGTGTGCTGCCGTAGACCACAGCACGTTTGAGATTCTCAGCAGACAGGTCATCGGTACGTGCCAACCAACCGACGAAGCCGCCGGCGAACGCGTCTCCGGCACCCGTCGGATCATTGATATTCTCCAGCGGATATGCGGGGGCGGAAAAGATTGTTTCCTCAGTCACCAGGAGTGCGCCGTGTTCACCCTTCTTGACAATGACGATGCGCGGACCCATTTTGATGATGCGTTTCGCCGCTTTCACAAGATTGGGTTCGTTCGTCAATAGACGAGCCTCGGATTCGTTGACGACAAGTACGTCCATCACTTTCATCGTCTCGGAGAGTTCCTTTGGCTTGCTTTCAATCCAATAGTTCATAGTGTCTCCGACAACAAGTCTGGGCTTCGCAACGCGCTCGAGAACGTGTCGTTGAAGAACCGGATCGATATTTCCCAGACAGACATAGGCACTGTTCTTGAAGCTGCCCGGAATCACTGGATTGAATTTCTCAAACACATTCAGTTCAGTGTAGAGAGAATCCCGCATATTGAGGTCATAGTGATATCTTCCCCCCCATCGGAATGTCTTTCCCTCCTGAACGATCTGCAAACCGTCGAGGTCAATGTTCCGTTCCTCAAGGAAGCGGATGTGCTCCTTCGGGAAATCCCCCCCCACCACGGCGACAAATCGCACTGGCGCAGTGAAATAACTGGCAGCGACAGAGATGTAGATCGCTGACCCTCCGAGAGCCTCTTTCACACTGCCAAAAGGCGTTTCAACCGAATCAAACGCCACAGAACCAACGACAAGCAGACCCAATGAATTCTCCTTGATGAAATATGCTACACGTGAAGTGACAAGAGCCGAGAAGCCTCCTGTCCACCGACGATGTACTCGTGAACCAGTTCTACCGCGTACCGCTGTCCTGGCCACACAAGTTTTTGTTTCGCATTCTCAAAGGAACACCAGCTGAACTCTTCGTGTTCGTGCGACAAGGTGACACGGGCTTCCTCCGGAACTTCCACTGCAAAGACCGGACTCAGGTGGATAGCGTCGTTCACAGGAACATAGAAAGAATTCACAAACGGAACCACCCAAAACCGCCGTGCCACCATCCCGGTTTCTTCAAGGAATTCCCTCATCGCCGCATCGACAGCACGCTCTCCGTCTTTCATTGATCCGGTCACCAACTGCCATATGCCGGGATAGATGTTATCGCTCTCTGATCTCTTGAGAAGCAGGTATTA
>JBGPAN010000518.1:0-3470 GCA_041480785.1 Bacteroidota bacterium
CAAACACCGGAGACACTTCGCATCGACGAAGAAATGCGCTCGAAGCAAATCAAAATACTTCAAGCCACAAAAGCTGCAAGGGACCGTGTCAAAGTAGAGGAAACGCTGAAGGGACTCCAAAGAACTGCTGAAGGTTGGGAGAATATTGTTCCCTCGATACTCGCCGCCGTGGAAGCATATGCCACCATAGGCGAGATTTCTGATGCGCTGAGAAGTGTTTGGGGAGAATACGAAAAGTAGCCCCTGAGCGTCTTCAAAACGTCCTACCCCGCAGCGATCCGGAGCTTTGTCTATTGCGGTCATTTTTTCTATATTAGACTGATGCGCATCACCAAGAACGAAATCAAGTATGTCCGCTCTCTTTCGCTGAAAAAGAACCGCCAGTCGGAACAGAAATTTGTTGTCGAAGGGTGGCGTGCACTGAAAGAGGTCCTGAGCTCATCTTCGAAGGTGGAGATCGTTGCAGTCCTTTCCCGGTATCTCGTCGACCCGGATTACAGGGGGATACTTTCGAGCCTCGAGGAGCGCGGCGCAATCGTACGAGAGCTGGCGGAAACGGAACTCAATACCCTCGCTGACACCGTTCATGCTCAGGGTGTCATCGCTGTCGTTCAACAGAGAAGGCGCTCGCTCGAACCAGATTTCCTGAAAAAGGCTTCTCTTGTCGTTGTTGCAGATTCCGTCAGTGATCCCGGCAACCTTGGCTCAATCATTCGATCTTCAGATTGGTTCAACATCGATTTGCTCCTGCTGGGAAAGGGGTGCGTTGAACTCTACAACGACAAGGTCGTCCGGTCGACTGTCGGCTCGATTTTCCATCTTCCAATCGTCGAGGGTATCGATCTCCCGTCAACACTACAGATGCTCAAGGAGAACAATTTCTCCGTGATCGCCCTATCAGGAGATGGGAAGCATTCCTACGATGAGCAGTCGATGCCAGGGAAAATCGCGATCGTCTTGGGCAGTGAAGCTCACGGAGTCTCGGGTGAGGTCCGGGCTTTGGCAGACGTCGTCGTCCGCATCCCCAAATACGGAAAAGCAGAATCGCTGAATGTGGGAGTTGCATACGGAATCGTGCTGGCACGCATCCGGAGTCAAAGAGAAAAGAAGAAGGGAGCATAAGATCGTATGCTGACGGCGGTGCCGGGATTCAAGGTCGGTCATTTCACAGAACTCAAAGCAATGACGGGATGCACCGTCATCCTCTGTCCGCCGAATACTCGGGCGAGCTGTGATGTAAGGGGAAATTCCCCCGGCAGCAGAGAACTGGCGCTCTTGGCACCCGAGAAATCAGCTCAGGAAATCCACGCTGTCCTGCTCACTGGCGGGAGTGCGTTCGGACTCGCCGCTGCTGATGGGGTCATGCGCTGGCTAGAGGAACGTAATATTGGATATCCCACGCCGTGGGCCAAAGTCCCGCTGGTTCCGACGGCGGTAGTTTTCGATCTCAATGCCGGCAGCAGTGCAATTCGTCCTGATGCACTCAGCGGATATCGTGCGTGTGATACTGCCTCGACCGGACCATTCGACGAGGGAAATGTTGGAGCCGGCACGGGGACAACGGTAGGGAAGTGGAAGGGGATTGAATTTTGGATGAAAGGCGGGTTGGGGAGCTCCTCTGTCGAACAGTCCGGACTCGCTGTCGGGGTGCTTGCTGTCGTCAATGCAGTCGGTGATGTCATCAACGAAAACGGCACCATCCTCGCAGGAGCACGAGGTCCTGATGGGCAGTTCATTGGTGCAACAGAACCATATCGTCCACTAGCGCGGGGCAAAGTGCTGGAGCAGGCCAACACGACGCTCGTCGTGGCGGCGACAAATGCGAAATTGTCGAAATTGGAATTGCATCGGGTCGCGCAACGGATGCACGATGGAATGGCGCGTGCCATAGTGCCAACACACACTTCGTATGACGGTGATGTGTCCTTTGCTCTCGCTTGCGGCAACGTGAAAGCGGATCTTGACCTTGTCTCTGAGATTGCTGCTCAGCTCACAGCCGAAGCGATCCGGCGGGCTGTGAAGGCCGCCAAATCTGCGGCGGGGATACCGGGCCTCAATGCTTAGTCGCGCGTCAACGCTTCCTTGGATTCTACTCGATTTTGCTTTATCTTTTTTCCGGCTCAAGGATCACATGAATGTTCAGGCCGAACACCGTCGCGTTGCGATGAGGCCGAAATGAAAACCTCCCACGCTCCTGGAAGGGTCTCTCTTCCACGCGCCATCTCGAAACTAGGGTTCGCGTCGCGTTCACAGGCGTGCCGCCTTATTGAGGATGGAAGCGTGAGAGTGAACAACAAGGTGGAGTTGAATCTCCATCGCTGGGTAGACATTGAGAACGACCGGATCGAGATTCAAAGCCAGACTCTCAAGCGCGAGGCGTTTCGGTACGTCGTACTTCACAAGCCTCGGGGAGTGGTGACAACGAGTTCGGACGAGCGAGGCGAGCGAACAGTGTTCGACGTCCTCGGTGAAAAGGGCAAAGGCCTCAAGCCGGTCGGAAGGTTGGACAAGGAGACGACAGGCTTCCTGCTTTTCACCAATGATCATCAACTTGCGAATCGCGTGACAAGTCCGGATGTTGGGTTGTCGAAAACCTATGTCGCAAGCCTTGATCGCCCGATCCGAGATGAGGACCTTCAGATGCTGTCGGAAGGAATAGAGATTCGAACCGAAGGTAAGGATGTCGTTACCAAACCGGCACGAGTCTCTGTGAGGCAGCCGCAGCAAGTCGAGATCTCTGTTACTGAAGGCAAGAACCGTCAAGTCCGGAAGATGCTGGAGGAGCTGGGATATGAGGTGACCGGTCTTCGGAGGATTGCGGTTGGTCCGCTTCAACTGCGGGACCTGGTGGAAGGAGAGAGCCATGAACTGAGTTCTGAAGAAGTCAACTCTCTCAAGAGTGCTCTCGGTGCGAAAGATATCAGAACAGCATATCCGAAGTCCCCTTCTCGATTTCAGAAGAAGATAAGCGGCAGTAATAGGGCTCTCAGGTCGAAGGAACCTAGAGCAGTGTATTCGAAGTCCCCTTCTCGATTTCAGAAGAAAACCGACAGCAATAGTGCTCTCGGTTCGAAAGATATCGGAACAGTGCATCCGAAGTCCCATTCTCGATTTCAGAGGAAGAAAACTGGCGGCAGCAAGAGTGCTTTCGGGGCGAAGGAAACCAGACCAGCGTATCCAAAGTCCCACACGCGATTCCAGAGGAAGAAAACCGGTGGCAGCCATCGTAAGCCGAGTCGTTGAAGCGTGTGTTTTCAAGATCGCACATGATGGGCCAGAATACCTGCTTCTCAAGCGGTCAGAGAACGATACCATCTATCCTGGCGTGTGGCAGTTGGTGACGGGATCAATGAAGGACGGAGAGCGTGCTGTTGATGCGGCGCTGAGGGAATTCCGTGAAGAAACCGGGATGGTGGCAAAGCGGTTTTGGGTGGTTCCGTTTGTGAATTCTTTCTATGTTCCTGTGAACG
>JBGPAN010000519.1:0-3467 GCA_041480785.1 Bacteroidota bacterium
CAGGCTGGGGAAAAAGGCACACAAGCAAGTGAATTCGTCAGGGTGAGCGGAGTCGAACCCTGCTATTTGCATCAATTGAAACGTTTCGACTACGCTCAACGTGACGGAGTTTTTGTTTTTCAGCACCCTGCTAGTTCTTTCGAACGATCAGGAGCAGAACATCTGAAGGTTGTCCGATAAAATTGTTGATAATGCCGTTCGGGATGACCCTGTAATAGACGTTGAGACTATCCGTGGTCATGAATGAGCTCTGAAATGTTGCTATCGTATCAGAGTAGGACGGAAATCCCCTCGCGGGCTTGCTGATGATTTCCAACGGCACATAATTTGCGCTCGTCGTATCGTTGATATTCCGGGTGATATCCCAGGATCGGATGTTTGTGCTGAGAGTGTCGTACTCCCACTTGATGAGAAGCTGACGCTTGCCCGACGGCGTGACGCCAATAGTCCCGCGCAGATTGAGAACCTTCGGGACGAGAGTCAAATGCGTAGGAGTGAGCAGGTCTTCCGGTTGGGTGCAACCCTCAAGGAGAAGGTACAACAAAATGACTAAAAGGCAAATGAAAATAGGGGCAGGTTTTTTCATGGAATCGTCATTTTTATCATAAATGTGAATGAATCTCAGAACTGTACTCTCAATACTGCATTTATTCCATTCTTGGGATCGGGAACGAGGGCGAATATGGCTCCTTTTCTTCCTGTCTCCAGCATTCCAAATGGTTTCTCTCCTTTGTCGTCGCTAAAAAGGACAATATCAACAATGTTCGCAATCCAGAAAGCCGCTGTCAGTTTTAGGAAGAGGTCGCGCCTCCGGACATTGTCATCTAACAAGGTCTTCGTGTCGAGCATCTTGGTCCAGAGAGAATCCGCGCCGATCCAGTTCGTGGCGATTCGATACTGAGCTTTGAGCTCGATGATCCGCTCGTTGCGTCCGATAACGTTGTTCTCGGACAATCCGGTGACCAGTCCGCACGCAAGGGTCGCGAGTGTGAACGCTGCCCCTTTTTCTGTATGGCCAAGGTAGCTCTGTCCGCTTCCCGGAATGAGGACAGAGAGAATCGTGCCAACAATCTTCCGGTCAGTCCACGTGCGCGTCTGAGGTGTGATCTGCACCGTTGAATCAATCCGGGGCTGGCGCGTTGTTTCCCGGATACTGTCTCGTGCGATCTGAGACGTCACCAGTGCCGGGAGAATCAGGGTCAAGAAACAGCATGCGATCACAGCTTGTTGAAGTTTCACTCGCATAGCGTACTCACAGTAATGAGAGGTTCGTTCGACAATCCTATTGAAGCCTGAGCGTCGTGACAGCATAGATGACGATGTTGGCGCCAAGAATAAACTGCTGAACCAGGGAAGGGTCTCGTTGATCCCACATCATGGAATACCCTTTTGCTGATAGTACCGCAACGAGCTTGTCCCGCCAGAACAGCCCCTGGAGAAAATTGCGTTTGTCCGGCATGTTCTCGATGTCGTCTTTTCCCTGAGGAGGGCCATCCAGCCTGTGCCAGATCCTGTAGATCGGATGATCGTTCGGGACCGGGATGATGCGAACCTGACGGTCGAGCTTTGAGCCGATGTTCTGAAGCAACGCGTTCATAAGGTCGTAATACTGGTAGTTCGACGAGAAGGCCGAGTTGTCGATAAAGAGGAATCCCCCCTGGCGGATCAAGCTTGCCATCGCAAGAACTTCCTGATCAGCAAAGATCGGCTTGGATGGTCCCACAAGCAGGAAGCCCACTTTTGCGTTGAGGAGATCGGGAGAATCTGCAGGTGAGATCTTGAGGATCGGCCGGACCTTGAGACTGTCCTTCATGAATTCAACGAGTCCCGACAACGCATTCGGCTTGGGGTTCCACTCCTGAGATGACGATGCTCCTTCTTCCTCTTCAATGCGATAGCGGATCTGATGAAGCTCAAACGATGCGTTGCGAATCGTGTTGGCGACCGATGCGCCATCGGCAGCCTGGGTCTTGCGTGAAGTATCGGCGTGGGCGAGAACTGCGGTAGCCTTCAAATGTTCTTTGATAAGTGGAAGACGTTTGAAATAGAACTGAAGGTCAACAAATCCGCTCGGCTCATTGTTCTCATTATACGCTGTGATGAAGTTCTTGATCACCAGTTTGACCTTTTCGACAGACTCGGCCATCGCATCATAGACAACGAGCCCTTCGCGACTGTCGCCTTGATATATGGGACGTCCAAGGTACAACACCGTTTGGCGGACGATTCCCATTCGCCGCTCGAATATTTCATCCTCCACACCACTGCTTCCTTTTCGTTTGCGGTAGTATCCCTCGACGCTCTGATTGCGGCTCGATTTTTCCTCACGACCGTAGCCGGAGAGAATATCTCCCCGGTCGGTCACCATGAATGAAAGTTCCGGATCGAAATTAAGCTTCGAAGAAGCGTAATTGAAGATGCTGATTTTAAACGTCGAGAACCGGCTGGGGCTGTACCCAAGCTGGGGATCAACCCAGTTGGCATAGGTAAACGGATTTGACGACTGATCGCCATCCTTCGAATCATCGGGGAACTCGAACGTGTTGAGCTGATAGTCGGAGAGATACTTGACTTCAACTTTGAAGGCTTTCCTGTCATAGACGAGCGACGTGCTGTCGCGACTCATGTAGTAGCTGGTATCGTTCGCCAGGTACATCATATCGGGGTCGGGTGAAAGCGTGTATTCCTGCCGTTCTGGTGGGAAGAACATGTAGCGGTACGCACGGTCACACCCGGCGACCATGCAGAGCCATGCGACGCAGCAAATGGTGAAGAGCTGCCAGAACAGTCTGCCGGACCGGATCGGGGTCCGAGGATTGAGAGCTGCCTTACGGGTTTCGGATTGATTCACGTCATTTCCTTTGATACTCTGTTGCCACGCGTGCTTTGTTTTGGTCGATGATACTCCCCTTCGCGGTGCTCGCATAGACCATAATGTTGATTCCAAAATGAAGCTGCCGGGCATTGTCGTATGGGCCCCCTTGAGAAGGCGAAACCCAGGGCCACAGGCCCCAAGCGTATGTATATCCCTTGCTCGAGAACAGGACCGCCAGTCGACCGTTCAGGAAAATCCCTTCGAGGTACGGATACCGCTCAGGAATGCGACGCGGTGTTTTGCCGTCTTGTTCCAAGGGAAGGTTTGCATCATCCAGCCCGGCCGGCGGGCCGCCAAAATCCTCCCAGCAATGGTACAAGTAGTGGGTCTGCGGAATACGCTGAAACTCGGCGTCATAGCCCAGTGCATCATTCAACAAGGCGCGCGCACTCTTGTTGAATGCGCCAAACATCTGAGCGTAACCGTCATCCACAAAGAGGAACCCACCCTGGCGAAGCCATTTCCCCAGATTCTTCGCTTCGATGGGCGTATACTCCACAGATGCAAGGTAGCCCATCATAAAAAGAATGGGGACGTTCCAGAGCTGTCGGTCGTCGAGATGCAGGGTTCCGGCCAGTGTCACCTTCACATC
>JBGPAN010000520.1:0-3465 GCA_041480785.1 Bacteroidota bacterium
CCAAAGATACGAAAAGCGCAGGACTATCAACAACCCTCTCCTCGATGGATGGGTCTCAGTTCTGGGAATTCGTGGATGCGTGAATCAGGCAGGGAGGTTGAGTGGGACCTTGACGGGAGTGGAACTGACGCCTCGTGAGTGGAAGTCGCGACTTGTCTGAGCGGGGATCCAGAGATTTGCGCGGAAGATGCCGTTGCTTTCATCGGTTTGCAGCTGTGCGTCATCTTTGTAGACAGCTCGGAGACGTTTGGAGACGTTTTCCAATCCAAGGCCGCCTTTGCGGTTACGCGGACGATCAGGATCGACAGGGTTCTCGATCCGAACATGGAGGACGCTTCCGCGCCATGATGCTTCGATCGTGATCGTTCCACCGTTGAGGATATGTGCGATGCCGTGATGAACGGCATTTTCGATCAGTGGCTGCAGAATGAGGGGAGGCGTCAGACAGTCTTTGCAGACCTCCTCGACATTCTGCATGATCTGGAGACGCGACCCATAGCGGATTTGCTCGATCTCGAGAAAGCTGAGGGACATCGAGATTTCCTCTTCCAGCCGGATAAACTCCTGTGCACCGAGGCGCAGACTCTTCCGGAGAAAGTCTGCCAGGCGAAGAGTCATCGCCCGGACTGCCGAAGGATCCTGTGTGGCAAGTGCGCTGATGGAATTCAGACTGTTGAACAGGAAGTGAGGATTGATCTGAGCCCGGAGTGCCTTGAGTTCGGCTTCCTGGGCATAGATTCGTGATTGAAGTTCCCTTTGTTCAGATTCCTTTGAGGCTTCGAATGTGGCGATGAGATAATGTACCGCGACGGTGAGTCCGTACAAAATGAAATCGATTCCAACAGCTATGGGCACCTTCGCCAGTAGTCGTGAACGAGAAGCTGTTAGGACGACCGCTCGCTCGAGAACCATGACCCATCCGCTGGCGAGAAGCATCCAAAGCAAGATCGTGATGGTTCCCGCCATGGCCTGAACGGCAATCACCTGCACGAAGCTGGTTTTCTGAAGAGGGTACACACGGCAGACATACCAAGAAGAGAGGCAGATGGCACCGTAGACAACCGTCAGGGGCACTGCGAGTGCAAGCGCCTGGGTCCAGGTGAAATCCTGCGGCACAGCGAGGACCGCCGCAAGCATGATACCGAAGATCAGCCAGCACAGCAAATAGACGCCGAGACGCTCTTGATGTGAGAGAATAGGATGCATGGATTAGTTCTTGATCTCCACACCACCCATGATTGCGTACCCTTTGACGATGAGGTACTTGTTCGATTCGAGCCCCGTCGGATGAGTTTTGTCTTCAAAGCCTCCGAGAAGCGGAATTCCCTTGAGCGTTACCTTCCAGTCTTCTGGCACCCAAATCTCGATGCCGCCCATGATGGCAGTCAGATCGAGAACGGCCTCGCCCTCTTTGATCGACGCTTTTCGCAAATCAATCTCACATCCACCCATAATTGCGGTTGCCTCTCCTCCACGGAAATCCTGTGAGTCGTTTGAACGCTTGAAGCCACCCAAGAAAGCCAGAGCATTAATCGTGGAATTCGAGTCACCCGCAACGGAACTTGCGCCGATGATGATGCGAGTATGTCCTCGCGACCTACCCCAGATGAGACTTGCACCCAGGACGACAAGGATCAGCGGCCAGAGTTCCCAAATGCTGAAATAGATAACATTCAGTCTATCGAGAAGCCACAATCCTCCCGCGAGGACCCAGAACGCTCCCCACAATTTTTGCGGCACTGCTTCGCATTGAATCATCCTGGACAATCCGTACAAGACGATGAGGATCGGCCAGAACCGCGTGAAATTGTCGGCGTAAATGATTCCGAGGTTGTCGAGAGTGTAGATGACTCCCAACGCAATGACGATGAGTCCCAGAATAACCTGAAAACTCATGCGGAAGTTACTAGTTGGCATAGTGATATCCTTTTGAATGGCGGCTAGCTGACTGTGGATCCAGAGCTCTCCAGAGAGAGTTGATTCCCAGGACTATGAGGAGAATTGGCCAGGAATTGTGGAAACTGAATCCGTACAAGTGAAGAGTTGAGATCAAGAGCCAAAGTCCAATCATCATCCACCACCCGCCTCTTCGGCGCTCTGCAGGATGTTCTGCGGTCAGGAACTTTGTAACTCCGATGGCGATGATAATGAGAGGCCAAAAATGCGTAACGGGTCCGAGGTAGATAAAATCGAAATTGTTGAGAAGGAAAAGCAATCCCACTGCCAGCAACATTGTCCCCGCTATGAGCGACCCTCGAATACGGGGGGAATCAAAAGAATCCATGAGAGATCTCCTTTATCAGTGTGTTCAACTCAAAGATACTCTCTAGTTGATAGTTTGTTACGACTTTTTCGGCAGACGGAGGTCGGGAATCGGTGAACGGCGCCCAGAATCCGGATTTCGGCCTTCGAATCCCCGCAGATGGCCCGGAGAAGCGTCTATTTTTGCGGGGGCATGCCCATCTTGGCCCACTCTTCCCTTGAAGGTCCGTAGATGCCTGGTACCGGGAGGCCTGCTTGCCGCATGAGAACCGTCATTTGGGCGCGATGGTGTGTCTGATGTTTCACCAAGGAAGAGAGAGCAAAGCCGCGCTTCCATGTTTCGCCGTACATTTCGATTTTCTCGTCGAGAGAGGCATCGCTCCAGGTCGTGCGGACCACTTCTGCCACCGACTTCGCGCTGATGTCGAATGCCGTAGCGATTTCGGAAGCACTCGCGGGTTGCTCAGAATCTTTGGCCGGACCCGTGATCTGCAATCCCATGTTTGATCCCATCTCGCTCAGGGTGAGGACAAGATGCCAGGCAAGAAAACCAAGCGAGCGGCCGTCCGGTGAGACCTTTTGGTGCAAAGACTCATCGGTGAGTGCATGCAAGACTTTGAGGGTTGCGGCACTCTCGTATTTCCAGTCCAGCGAGAAATCACTGATCATCCGGTACATCGTTCCTCCTGTTCTGTACTTGATAAAGATGTGGATAAAACCCCTTGTTTGTGGTGTCAGGTCTTTTTTATCCGCCCACTCTTGTGGCGGACGTCCTGACACCAACAACGCTCTCTTCGTTTTCAAAGAAAGAGACGACAGAGTCACCGCGTCAGCCCGCACACTGATCTCTTACTTTCTTTCCGAGAAAGAAAGTAACAAAGTTCCGCCCTCCGAATCCCGCTTTGGAGCGGAATCCAAAGAGCGGGAAAATCTTTGTCGAAATCGAACTCCCCGTGGAGAGCATCCAGCACGCACGCCGCAATTTCGCTGCGTATGGAGAATTTGAATCCCCAACCAACGAACAACTGCAGCGAAATCAAACGCACATAAAGCCGTCCCACGCACACCGCCAGCGATTTCGACGGTCTCGGTTTGTTTTGAAAACCCTCGCAAGTGGTGTCAGGACTTTCGTCCTGACATGATTGCGTGCCTGTTTGCTGTCAGGAGGCAACTCTCCGAAGGAGCCCTTCGGGCCTGACAGCA